>NZ_JBEXLL010000009.1:76617-142815 GCF_040609955.1 Nocardia sp. NPDC004568 | reverse complement strand
GGTCGGCGAGGATATCGCCGACCACGCGAAACCGGTCTCGCTCGAGAACGGGGTATTGAGTATCGCGGCCGAGTCCACCGCGTGGGCCACGCAGCTACGTCTGCTGCAGGCGCAGCTGCTCGCGAAGATCAGCGCGGCGGTGGGGCCCGGTGTCGTGCGTTCCCTGCGGATTTCCGGGCCGACGGCACCGAGCTGGCGCAAGGGGCAACGTCACATCCGGGGCCGCGGACCACGCGATACCTACGGATGAAAACCCGGTTTCACGTGGAACCCGCTCCCGTGTTCGCCGCCCCCGCGCCTCAGTGAACTCTCAGGCCGAATCTGCTGCTTCGAAACGGCCGGATCGCGAGGGGACCCGTGCCGGTCCGATTTCTCTCACCCAGGAAGCCGCCAGGGGTGTCGCAGGTGCACTGTAAGTTGGGCCGCGAAGTAGGATGTAAGAGTAAATCAGCGGCGATACCCTCGGCGCGTTGCGTGCAGCCCTCTGATCGGTCCCGGGCCCACGTGCGCTGTCCCACCGCCGTCCCGGGGATCAGCAAGTAAGGAGAGCTACCGACCAGTGGCTGCCAAAGACTCCAAAGCATCAGGCTCGAGCGCATCGGGAAAGCAGGACTACGGTGCCTCCTCCATCAAGGTCCTGGAAGGCCTCGAGGCGGTGCGGATGCGCCCGGGCATGTACATCGGCTCCACGGGTGAGCGCGGTTTGCACCACCTGATCTGGGAGGTCGTGGACAACTCCGTCGACGAGGCGATGGCCGGCCACGCCACCAGGGTCGAGGTCACGCTCCTCGCCGACGGCGGCGTCCAGGTCGTCGACGACGGCCGCGGTATTCCCGTCGCCATGCACGCCCAGGGCATTCCGACCATCGAGGTCGTCATGACCCAGCTGCATGCCGGCGGCAAGTTCGACTCCGATTCCTACGCGGTATCCGGCGGTCTGCACGGTGTCGGTATCTCCGTGGTCAACGCGCTGTCCAGCCGGCTCGAAGCCGAGGTGGAGACCGACGGGTATCACTGGAGCCAGACCTACAAGGACGCGGTCCCGGGGCAGCTGGTCCAGGGCGAGCCGACCAAGGCCACCGGCACCACCATCCGGTTCTGGGCCGATCCCGCGGTATTCGAGACCACCACCTACAACTTCGAGACCGTATCGCGGCGCCTGCAGGAGATGGCCTTCCTGAACAAGGGCCTGACCATCGTCCTGACCGACGAGCGCGTCAGCGATACCGAGATCACCGACGAGGTGGTCAGCGACACCGCCGAAGCGCCCAAGCACGACGACAACGGCGAGAAGCCCGCGGCCGAGCCCAAGGTGAAGACCCGCACCTACCACTACCCGGGCGGTCTGGAAGATTTCGTCCGGCACATCAACCGGACCAAGCAGCCGATCCACAACTCGGTGGTCTCGTTCAACGGTAAGGGCACCGGGCACGAGCTCGAGGTCGCGATGCAGTGGAATTCCGGCTACTCCGAGTCGGTGCACACCTTCGCCAACACCATCAACACCCATGAGGGCGGCACTCACGAAGAGGGGTTCCGTGCGGCGCTGACCACGGTCGTCAACCGGTACGCCAAGGAGAAGAAGCTTCTCAAGGAGAAGGACGGAAACCTCACCGGCGACGATATCCGCGAAGGCTTGGCCGCCATCGTCAGCGTCAAGGTGAGCGAGCCCCAGTTCGAGGGCCAGACCAAGACCAAACTCGGCAACACCGAGGTGAAGTCCTTCGTGCAGCGTGCCTGCAACGAGCATCTGGCGCACTGGTTCGAGGCCAACCCGGCGGACGCCAAGACCATCGTCAACAAGGCGGTGTCCTCGGCGCAGGCCCGGGTCGCGGCGCGGAAGGCCCGTGAGCTGGTCCGGCGCAAGAGCGCGACCGATATCGGCGGCCTGCCGGGCAAGCTGGCCGACTGCCGGTCCAAGGACCCGAGCAAATCCGAGATCTACATCGTCGAGGGCGACTCCGCCGGCGGTTCGGCCAAATCCGGCCGGGACTCCATGTACCAGGCGATCCTGCCGCTGCGCGGAAAGATCATCAACGTCGAGAAGGCGCGTATCGACAAGGTCCTCAAGAACGCCGAGGTCCAGTCGATCATCACCGCCTTCGGCACCGGTATCCACGACGAGTTCGATATCGCCAAGCTGCGGTATCACAAGATCGTGCTGATGGCCGACGCCGACGTCGACGGCCAGCACATCTCGACACTGCTGCTCACGTTGCTCTTCCGCTTCATGCGGCCGCTCATCGAGCACGGTCACGTGTTCCTGGCGCAGCCGCCCCTGTACAAGCTGAAGTGGCACCGGGTCGACCCCGAGTTCGCCTACTCCGACCGGGAGCGCGACGGGCTGCTCGAAGCCGGTCTGGCCGCCGGCAAGAAGATCAACAAGGACGACGGTATCCAGCGGTACAAGGGCCTCGGCGAGATGAACCCCAAGGAACTGTGGGAGACCACCATGGACCCCTCGGTCCGGGTGCTCCGTCAAGTGACGTTGGACGACGCCGCCGCGGCGGACGAGCTGTTCAGCGTCCTGATGGGCGAGGATGTGGCGGCGCGTCGCAGCTTCATCACCCGTAATGCCAAGGACGTCCGCTTCCTCGACGTATAGGGCGGTCCACCCGCAGCGCTCCCGCGCGCGGTGACCCGCCGTATCCCGTCAGTACCTAGGAGATTTCATGACCGACACAACCCTGCCGCCGGAGAGCGCGGGCGACCGGATCGAGCCGGTCGATATCCAGCAGGAGATGCAGAGCAGCTATATCGATTACGCGATGAGCGTGATCGTGGGCCGCGCGCTCCCCGAGGTCCGCGACGGCCTCAAGCCGGTGCACCGCCGGATCCTGTACGCGATGCACGACAACGGCTACCGGCCGGATCGCAGCTATGTGAAGTCCGCACGGCCGGTGGCCGACACGATGGGTAACTACCACCCGCACGGCGACTCGGCCATCTACGACACCCTGGTCCGCATGGCTCAACCCTGGGCCATGCGGTATCCGCTGGTCGACGGCCAGGGCAACTTCGGCAGCCGCGGTAACGACGGCGCCGCCGCCATGCGGTACACCGAATGCCGGCTCACCCCGCTGGCGATGGAACTGCTGCGCGAAATCGACCACGACACGGTCGATTTCATCCCGAACTACGACGGCAAGACCCAGGAACCGGTCGTCCTGCCCAGCCGCGTACCGAACATGCTGATGAACGGCAGCAACGGTATCGCGGTCGGTATGGCGACCAATATCCCGCCGCACAACCTGACCGAGCTGGCCGAGGCCATCTACTGGGTGCTCGACAACCACGACGCCGACGAGGAAGCCACCCTCGCGGCCTGTATGGAGCGAGTGAAGGGCCCGGACTTCCCGACCGCCGGCCTGATCGTCGGCACCCAGGGCATCCATGACGCCTACACCACCGGACGCGGATCCATCCGTATGCGCGGTGTGGTGGAGATCGAAGAGGACTCCCGCGGCCGCACCACGATCGTCATCACCGGTCTGCCGTACCAGGTCAACACCGACAATTTCATCAACGCGATCGCCGAACAGGTCAAGGACGGCCGGATCGCCGGGGTCGCCGATATCCACGACGAGTCCTCGGACCGGGTGGGCCTGCGCATCGTGGTCACCGTCAAGCGGGACGCGATCGCCAAGGTCGTGCTGAACAACCTGTACAAGCACACCCAGCTGCAGACCAGCTTCGGCGCGAACATGCTCTCCATCGTCGAGGGCGTCCCGCGCACCCTACGGCTGGATCAGATGATCCGGCTGTATGTGAACCATCAGCTGGAAGTCATCGTCCGGCGCACCCGCTACCTGCTGCGCAAGGCCGAGGAACGGGCGCATATCCTGCGCGGCCTGGTCAAGGCGCTGGATCAGCTGGACGAGGTCATCGCGTTGATCCGCCGGTCGGCCAATACCGATACCGCGCGGACCGGTCTGATGGAACTGCTCGATATCGACGAGACCCAGGCCACCGCGATCCTGGATATGCAGTTGCGGCGTCTCTCGGCGCTGGAACGGCAGAAGATCGTCGACGAACTGGCCAAGCTCGAGGCCGAAATCGCCGATCTGAAGGACATTCTGGAGAAGCCGGAACGGCAGCGTGCGATCGTCAAGGACGAGCTCGCCGAAATCGTGGAGCGCCACGGCGACGAGCGGCGGACCCAGATCATCTCCGCCGACGGCGATGTGGCCGACGAGGACCTGATCGCCCGTGAGGACGTGGTCGTCACCATCACCGAGACCGGGTACGCCAAGCGCACCAAGACCGACCTGTACCGCAGCCAGAAGCGCGGCGGCAAGGGCGTGCAGGGCGCGGGTCTGAAGCAGGACGATATCGTCCGGCACTTCTTCGTGACCTCCACCCACGACTGGTTGTTGTTCTTCACCAACAAGGGCCGTGTCTACCGGGCCAAGGCATATGAATTGCCGGAGGCCAACCGGACCGCGCGCGGGCAGCACGTAGCGAACCTGCTGGCCTTCCAGCCGGACGAGAAGATCGCCCAGGTAATCCGGATCAAGTCCTACGAGGACGCCGCCTACCTGGTGCTGGCCACGCAGAAGGGCCTGGTCAAGAAGTCGCGCCTGGTCGATTTCGACTCCAACCGCAGCGGCGGCATCGTGGCGGTGAACCTGCGCGACAACGACGAATTGGTCGGCGCCGTACTGTGTTCGGCCGAGGACGACCTGCTGCTGGTTTCGGCGCAGGGACAGTCGATCCGCTTCTCGGCCACCGACGAGGCGCTGCGGCCGATGGGACGCGCCACCTCCGGGGTGCAGGGTATGCGGTTCAATGCCGAGGATGCCCTGCTCTCGCTGAACGTGGTCCGTGACGGGACATATCTGCTGGTAGCGACCTCGGGCGGCTATGCCAAGCGGACCGCTATCGAGGAGTACACCGCACAGGGACGCGGCGGAAAAGGCGTATTGACGATCCAGTACGACACCCGGCGTGGCACCCTGGTGGGGGCGCTCATCGTCGACGACGACGACGAGTTGTATGCCATCACCTCCAGTGGAGGCGTTATCCGTACTGCCGCCCGGCAGGTGCGCAAGGCCGGTAGGCAGACCAAGGGCGTGCGATTGATGAACCTCGCCGAGGGCGATACCTTGCTTGCGATCGCACGTAACGCCGACGAGCCCGAGCAGATCGACGGCGGCGGTTCTCCCGAGCAGTAATCCCATATCGGCGGCAAAGAACGGATCCGAGGATTCCCATTGACCACTCCGAAACAGCCGAGCGACGAGCGGCAGCAGACGAACGGCGTGACCGAGCGGGTCACCCCGTCCCCGATTTCGCCGCGCCCGACTCAGCGGCCGGGCGAGGCCGCGGACCACGACCAGGCCGGTGGGCAGCCGGGCGGTAATCCGTCCGGCGGTTCGCCCGCCGGTGGTCCGCAGCCCGAAAAGCAGGAGCAGCAAGGCGAATTCGCGTCCGAATCGCGCAACGCCCCGGCGGACCGGAATCCAGGTCCGCCGGCCGGCGGCGGGCCGGGCGATCAGCAGGGCGGTGCCGGAAACCAACAGGGCGGCAAAGGACCCGAGGCGAACCGCTACCAGGAGGGCTGGTCGCAGTTGCCGCAGCGGGAACCGCAGTCCAACCTCTCGCGGCCCGGCCATATGCCGGTGGGCGGTGCGCAGCGGCCGGTAGGGCTCCAGGGCGGCGGGGGACTGCAGGGCGGCGGCCTGCAGGGCGGGGTCACCAATGCCCGCACCACCAGCGACCTGGCGGCCAAGGCGGCACGCAAGGAAGCGGCCATGGCCAAATCTGTTGGCCTGGACGGGCCCACGCGCAGTATCGCGCGTCCGGAGCTGGTGAAGGATATGCCGGACCTTTCCGAGATCCGGCATCCACTACCTCCGGAACAGCCGCCCAGCCCACAGCACAACCCGTACACACCGCCGGTCGCGGCCCCGTCCCCGCCGGCGGCGCCGCGTGGGCTGCCGCAGGCGGTACTGGGTGGAGAACCGTTGCGTGCCACCGTCCAGGTACGCCGGATCGATCCGTGGTCCACGCTGAAGATCACCCTGGTGATCAGCGTGGCCATGTTCTTCGTATGGATGATCGCGGTCGCGCTGCTGTACATGGTGCTGGCCGGGATGGGCGTCTGGGAGCGGCTCAACAGCACCTTCACCGATATGGTCTCCCCGGACAGTGGGTCGGTGGGGCTGATCGACGCGGGTACGGTCTTCGGCTATGCCGGGGTGATCGGGCTCATCAACGTCGTCCTGTTCACCGCCCTGGCCACGGTCGGCACATTCATCTACAACCAGTGCTGCGATATGGTCGGCGGTATCCAGGTCACCCTGGCCGACCCGGACTGAATTCGCGTATGTGGCGAAACGGCCGGCGCTCGTCTCCGGGTGCCGGCCGTTTCTCTTCTCGGCCGGGCTACGATGCCGTCGCTTTGACCAGCGGTTTTGGTTGAAATCACGGTTTCCTGTAGTCTCTGTTCTCGGTCGTCGAACTACAGTTGTCGCGAGAAACTACGGTTCGGTGAGCCCCGCGGGTCTATAGCTCAGGCGGTTAGAGCGCTTCGCTGATAACGAAGAGGTCGGAGGTTCAAGTCCTCCTAGACCCACACTTGTACGAGAACCGACAGCCCTCGAACCATCACGGTTCGAGGGCTGATTCGTTTCCGGACGCGCCTCTGGATACCGTCCGGTCCGGAATTGAGCTGTTCCGGGGTCACAGGACTAGGCTCGAGACCATGAAATACGTTCTCACCATCGGTATTGTCGCTGCGGTTCTCATCGGTATCAGCAAGCTGCGCCAGCGTGACGACGCCGACCTGTGGCACGAGGTCACCACCCGCTGACCCCGCCCCGGGCGGCGTTCGCAGTCGTCGCCGGCGGACCCGGTGACGGCCGGATCGCTGTGATCACGGCCGGGCCAGCAGTTCGATGACCGAGTACACCTGTTCGGTGGTCGGTGTCGGCAGATTGTCCCGGCCGTGGATCAACCCGAGCCCGATGTAGACCATGGCGCCCGCCCGCAGCCCGGCCTGGTTCTCGTCGAACCCCAGGTCCAGCATCGTCCGGTAGACCGTCTCGAATACCCGCTGGTCGAGGTTGCGTACCGCGTCGGCGACCTTGGGGTTGCCGCGAGACCATTCCCGCACCGTGGTCTCCACGATCCAGTGCCGGTGGTCGACGAGCATGGCGGCCATCTTCTCGATCCGTTCCTCCACCGGGATCTCCACGAAGTCGCCCAGCTCTCGTATCGTTTCGCTCTGTACCGCGCTCCAGCGGTCGGCCATTGCCGCCATGAGCTGTTCGATATCGTCGAAATGCCAGTAGAAGCTCCCCTTGGTGACGCCGAGCTCCTGGCACAACCGCGGAATCCTGATCGCCGCGACGCCTTCGCGCGACAGCAGGTTCAGTGCGCCGTCCACCCAGTCGTCGTAGGACAGGCGCGCGCTGCGGCGCCGCCGGGACTGTTGCGCGCGAGCCTTTTTCGATCGGGGTCGGGGTGGCGCCGTCCGGTCGTCGGATGGATCGGGGTGCGAAGCCGTGGACGAACCCGCCGTCATCGGTTCGACAGGTCAGCGCTGAGTCTCATACTCCGATGGTAGGGGAGGCGGCCGACGGCCTCGACGTATTCGCTCATCACGGCAGCTCGCCGGTCGGGCCTGCGGCCTGTGTCTCCGTCGGGGCGCGGGATTTTCCCGCGCCGAATCCATACCTTTGAGTACAGTACTTCCATACGAATAGGTATGTGTCAGGCCGCGCGCTCTGTCTCGGGTCCGCCGACCGGATTCGGGGCGGCCCGCCGGGCCGGTGAGGAGAGCAGCGATGTCGATACCAGCGGCGATACCGGCCGATACGGGAACGGACTCGCCGTGCCCGGCGGCCTTCCGCTATTGGCAGGCACGGGACACTCCAGCGATCAGGCGGGTCGAGCGGGCTTTCCGGACGCTGACCGGCTCGGCGCTCTTCCCCACCGATGAGCAGGCGCGGGCGCTGTGCGCGGATATGTTCGCCGGCGACCCGGTCGCGGAACGTTTCGTCGCGGAGGTGATGCGAGGGGAGTCGGGTCGTGAGCACGGCCGACAGCTACTGGAGACCGCCCTGCATGACGGTATCGGCGCGGTCCCCGATGCTCCCGCCGCCATGCGGCAGCTGTTCGACGAATTCGAGAAGGTGCCCGACTGGGTCCGCCCGGAACTTGTGGAACGCGGCGCCGCGGTCTGGCGGCGCTGGGGCACCGTGCTGTTCAGCTTCGCGGGTGCCGAGACATTGGAGATGTACACCGAATCCGCGGTCGCGACACCGCTTTCGCTGGCCGGTGGTTACGCCGGGGACAGCGCGCTGCGCCGCTTCCTGGAGACCTGCCGATTCTGGATGGACGTCTCGCAGCCCGGAGCGCTGCTGAGTCCGGGCTCGCAGGGGCGCGCCACCGCTCTGAAGGTGCGGATCATGCACGTCTCGGTGCGCGCGGGCGTGCAGCGGCATCCGGAATGGGAGAGGCCGCGGTGGGGGCTGCCGATCAGCCAGACCTACCAGTTGCTGACGCTGATCGCCGGGAGCACGATCCCCGGCCTGGGGCTCTGGGCACTGGGATACCAGACCACCCCCGCGGAGTTCCGGGCGCTCCTGCACTTCCAGAAGTACATGGGTTACCTGCTGGGTGTCCGGCTGACCTGGCACCCGGAGACCGTGGCCGACACGCTGCGCGTGATGGCGATGACGATGGTCGCCCGAGCGTACGACTCCGGTGCGCAGGGGGCCGAACTCATCGAGTCCTACCCCGCGGCGTTCGCCCCCCGTCCGGAGCAGCGTGGAATCGCCCGGCTGCGGGCGCACTACAACTATCGGATCAACTCGGCCTATGCGGCCCTCTACATGCTGCCCACCACCCGGCGCCGCTATCGGATGCCGGCGGCCTTCCCGTGGGTGCTCGTCCCCGTCGCCAGGATCCCGCTGGTCACGGCCGTGGAATTCCTTCGCCGGATCCCGCCGTTCGGCCGGGCGCACGAGCGGATCATGCTCTGGCACCGGGAGAACTGGTATCGCGAGCAGATGCAGGGCCGGGAAGCGGAGTTCGAGGCGACCGGCGCCCTGCGGCGCTGAGCGGCGGTCGCGGGTATCCTTGTTTGACGGTATCCGTGCCGGAACGCTAGTGTTTCGCAGGCGACTCGCGGCCCAGGCCGCACGGCTGCCCGGGGCCTTAGCTCAATTGGCAGAGCACTGCCTTTGCAAGGCAGGGGTTAGGGGTTCGATTCCCCTAGGCTCCACTTCCGGCGATCAGCAGGCGACTGCGGCCAGATGGCCGCGGTGCCTGTCTCCCCATTCCTCGAGCGGGCGCAGGGCCTGCGCGAGTTCCTCGCCGAGCGGGGTCAGCGAGTATTCGACTCGCGGCGGCACCTCCGCGTACACCTCCCGGCGGACCACGCCGCCGGCCTCGAGCTGACGCAGATTCTCGGTCAGCACTTTCTCGCTCACCCCCGTCAACGTCCGGCGGATCTGCCCGAACCGCTGCGGGCTCGCGCCGAGAACCCACATCAGGTGCAGTTTCCACTTACCCCCGACCAGGTCGATGGCCAGCGACATTCCGCATACCTCGTGATCCGCGTCACTCACGTCGGCCACCTTCTCCTCCTGACCTCGTTACGGACCTCGCGGTAAGCAACCGCAGCCGCAGGTGCGCTCTTGTCCGACTCTACCCGTGTGACCAGCATCGGTATCGGCGCCGCAACCAGCTGAACCACTACCGAGAAGGACATCGAATGTCTCAGGAGAAGATCCGGTCCGTCAGCGTCATCGGGCTGGGACCGATGGGCCGGGCGATGGTGCGAGCGTTCCTCGCCGCCGGAATCGAGGTCACCGTCTGGAATCGCAGCGGCGACAAGGCCGACGCAATGGTGGCCGAAGGCGCGAAACGGGCCGCGAGCGTGGCCGAAGCACTGGAAGCCAACGAGGTGACCGTGCTCAGCCTGACCCATTACGCGGCAATGTACGACGTACTGGGTCCGGCAGCCGGCAGCCTGCCCGGCAGGGTGATCGCCAACCTGTCCTCGGATTCGCCCGACAATGCGCGGAAGGGAGCGGCGTGGGTACGTGAGCGGGGTGCCGAATTCCTCTCCGGCGGTTTCATGTCCGCGGGCGACAATATCGCGCACCCGGCCTCCTACGTGTTCTACAGCGGTCCGCGAGAGGTCTTCGACGCCCATGCCGAACTTCTGCGGCCGCTGAGCCCGCAGGAATACGTCGGGGTGGACGACGGCCTGGCGCAGGTCTTCTATCAGGCGCTGCTGACCGTCTTCCATCCGTGGATGCTCGCCTACAACCAGGCGCTCGCTGTGATCGACCGCTCCGGCGTCGATATCGATCAGTTCCTGCCGTACGCAGTGCGATCGAGCGAGGCCTACCCGTTCTTCATGACCGAGTACGCCGCGGCGGCGAAGGCCGGCGGCTGGGGTGATCTCGCTTCCTACAAGATGATGGACGCGGGCGCGCAGCACGTCATCGATGCCAGTACCGAGGCCGGTGTCGATGCCACTCTTTCCCGTGCGGCACAGGGACTGTGGCGCCGCGCGCGGAGTGCGAGCGAACAGGCCGGCCGTCCGGTGCCCATTTTCGAACTGATGGGTGGCGGCGACTCCGCGTAGGTTCCGGCCGGGCCCGGCCTCCCGCCGCTACCCACGGGGGCCGGTCTCCGGGGCCGGATTCGCCAGCCGCGCCTTCTCCGTGATCGCGGCGGCGTACTCCAGATGGTCCACGCCCGGAAGCTGCTCCAGGGTCAGGCTTTCGATATCCCAGCGCGGCCGGGCGTCCGCGATGAACCGGATGGCGTCGCGGACGAATCGCTCGCCGGCCGGTTTACCGATATGCGCCGAGGGCGTGTACAAGCGGAGCCAGCCCAGCAGATCGGCTGCCGTGCCGTCGATCCCGGTGGCCGACACCGGCTCGCCCGCCGTGGAGGTATCCGGTAGCAGCAGACTGGTCGGTGAGATGCCGAGCGCGACGGCGAGGGCGAGGAGATCGTCCACGTCCACCCGGCGCTCACCCCGCTCGATCCGGGACAGACCGAGGACCGGAATCGGCCTGCCGATGGCCTCGAGCCTGCGCGCCAGATCGGCATAGCCGAGGTTCATCCGGTTGCGATACCGAAGGACGTTCGCACGCACAGTATCGCCCGTGGGGCCGAGCGGGTTCTTCTTGATCACCACCTGACCAGCGTTGTCTATCGTAATGATGTCGTCAACCATCATGATGATGTAGCGACCGAGGACACACTCGGCGGGCCTCTCGGGCCGAATCGATCAATCTGATATCTATCAAAATGATATGTAGAAGTATCGTTCTGATAGAAATACTGGTCCGATCAACTCGAGCGGGTCGCCATCAGGTAGGCCTGGGACGTTCTCTCCCCCTCCTCCGCCCGGCGCTCGATCCGGAAATCGACGGTGAATCCGTCCGCCATGAGGGAGTCGGCGAGCTCGTCGGCCGCGATTCGGTGGAAGTCCAGGTCGATGGGCCGGCCGTAGCCCTCGTCCAGATGCAGGACATCGGTGCCGGACTGGAAGGCCAGCAGCAGTCTGCCGCCGGGGCGCAGAATCCGCCGGAACTCGCCCAGCACAGCTTTGCGTTCGGTCGGCGGGATGTGGATGAGCGAATACCAGGCCACCACACCCGCCCGGCTCTCGTCGGGCAATTCGAGCGCGGTCATCGTCCCCACCTCGAAACCGATCTCCGGGAAGGCGTTCCGCGCTACTTCCACCATCGCCGGGGACAGATCGATACCGTGCACGCGCACCCCCAGCGTGGCCAGGAATCCGGCGATCCGGCCGGGGCCGGTCCCGATATCTGCCACCGGACCCGAATCGCCGACCGACTCGGCGAAGGCGGTGAGAACCGCTCGATCCCAATACCTTCTCTGCATTTCGCCGGCGGCGTGCTCGGCGTAGGCAGTGGCGATCGCGTCGTAACCGGCGCGCGTACGAGCGAGAAAAGAGGGTTCGGTCACCGGGAAGACAGTAGTGTCCGGGGCGCGGTCGTGACGTTCGCGGTGGCGGGGCGTAGCTTTGGTGGTGTCGACCCTGCAGAGACGAGGGAGAAGACCTGGTAATGCCTGCTACGGATTTCAGCGGGCCCGGGATCGACGGATCGGACTGGAGACGCGGGCGGGTCTTCTGGTTCGACTCGGAGAAGGGCTTCGGCTACATCAAACCGGACGACGGAACCGATCAGGTGTTCGTCGAATACCGGTGCATAGAGACCGACGGCTACCGCACTCTGCACGCGGGCCAGCCGGTGCTGTTCGTCAGCACGGCCCGGCCCCGTGGCCACGAGGCGGTGACGGTCCGGCCCGAGGCGGGCACCGGGCTGCCCGAGACCGCCCCGGGCGGCGGTAGCCGACGTTAGCGCCGGACTCGCATGGCGCCACAGATCGGCGCCGGCCAGGCCACCGCGGCGAGCGCCAGTTCCCGGTCGAGGGCGGCCGCGGTATCGGAGGCGAAGGCCGCGGCCGTACGGCTGCCCAGATCGACGTGAACGGCGATGAGCTCGAGCGTGGCGCTGAGCCGCCGAGTGGTGTCGTTCACCAGTAGCGCCATGGCGTGGACGGCCTTGTCCGAACGGTCGACTCCGCGTACGTGGACCGAAATCCGCTCGCCGACCCGGTTTTCGGAGTAGTACCTGATGTGATGTTCGCCGGTGAAGAAACCGGCGCCCCGGGTGGCGCGGTATTCGTCGGTGATGCCGGCCCGCTCGAAGACCGCGGTCGCGGCCGATACGCACAGCGAGAAGTAATGCGTGACGTTCATATGGTCGTTCTCGTCGCGGTAGGCCTCCGGGACCGTGAGCGGACCCAGTTCGCGGGGCAACGCCACCACCTGCTCGTAGCTGGGAATCGACATCGTCCCGGTCATGATCAGTTCCTACTCGTCCGAGGCGCAGTGTATCGATACCGCGAACAGCCCCCGGCCCGGCGGGTTCCGGGGCCGTTACGGCCGGCTCAGAGCGGCCGCAGGTCGATGACCTTGCGCAGTCGCGCCTTGTCGCGCTCGAGCCTGCGGGCCTCGTAGGCGATGGGGAAGTACCGCAGACGCTCCGGCAGCAGCGGCACCAGCCGGGCGAGGAACCAGCCGAGGATCCGCAGTGTGCGTTCGTCGGATTCGCTCCAGGTGAGACCGAGTTTGCGTCGGGCCGCCTCCGGTGTGGTGCCCACGGTGACGAAGTACTGCATCCGTCCGAACGGATCCGTCAGCACCCGCCATACCGGGCGCAGAGCCCGCGGCAACTGCGTGGGCGGGGCGATCTTCCGGATGACCTTCAGATAGTCCTTCGAGGTCTGGGTGGCTTCGAGATGGTTCTCCACCTGGTCGGCGAAGAACTTCTCGAAATCGGCGTAGGTCGCCGGCAGTTCCTTGGGCGGCACCGAGAAGTTGCGCATCAACTGCAGGGCTTCGCGGTAGTAATCCTCTTTCTCCGCCGCGGTGAGCGGACGTTTCGAGAAGTACTCGGCGTTCTCGGAGAAGGCGAAAGTGCCGGTGTGCAGCACCCAGGCCCACGGGCCGCTGGACAGTGCGGTGTGCCGGACACCATTGGCGTCGGTGGTGTTGAGGGTGGCGTGCATCTTGCGTAGCCGGTCGGTCTCGCCCAGCGATTCCTCCCCGCCGTAGGTCCACATCATCACCGCCGAGAGGCTGCGCACCGCGCGGCCGATCGGGTCGGTGCGGAAGGTGGAGTGGGCATCGACCACCGCGGAGATGGTGGGTTCCATGGTCTGCAGGAGGAAGGCCGATCCCGCGGTGAGCGAGAAGGTGATGAGGCCGGTTTCCTCCCAGGTCCGGGAACCAGGACCGAAGGGACGGCGCTCCACCGGAGCGTGCGTGTCGGTGGCTGCGACGGACGCGGTCATGCGGATCTCCCTTGATCTACTGCATCGATCTGATGAGACGATGATACTCCAAGCCTCTCACTATTGCGCCAAAGAGGCATGCGGCACCCGCGCGGTCCGAGGGCGGGAGTGCGCAGCGGTGCGCGATAGGCGTCCGCGGAGCGGAACGCGGTTCACGTGGTGAGGGAGAGCCCGGTCCGGTTGTACGGGGACGACGGAACGCGGATATGAGAGCGGGCCTCGGCGAAGGGGGGGAGTTAGCCGAGGCCCGCGTAAGGTCGGCCCGGGGGGGAGGGGCCGACGCAACCGATCCTACGCGATTTCGCGGAAATGCGCGCATAAGGGGCCCAAGAGTTTCGAACTTTTTTCGGTACAGGTCACAGTGGGATTCCGAGGTCGGTGTGCTGTGCGTGTGCCGGTCCGAACCGCTTGCGGGCCAACGGAATCGATCTATCAAACCGGCGTATTCCGCCCAGCGGAACACGGGGACGTGCGGGCTCTCGTCGAGTGCCGCACGGGGCGACTTGTCGGACCCCGCTGTCACTATGCCGTCGTGCACTGTGACCGTGCGCACGGCCACCTTCACCGTCGTGCTCCCAAGCCGGATCGAGCGACCGCGCCGACCGAGTCGAGCAGTGTGCTGGGCGCGATCTCGCGAGTGATGGATAGGGAAGCCGTCGCAATCCGGGCCGGCGCACGGCCCTCGGTGATGCGGGGAGGACGCCCGGAGAACCGGATAAATCGGATGAAAACCTGCGTGGCCGCGACGATACTGCACAGTAGCGGCCGGTGGCCGAAGCGCCTGAGGTCGGTGGCCAGCCGCCGGCGATATACGACTTGTCCTTGTCGAACACTCAGTTCAGGAGAATCATGCCCGACGCAATAGTCGCCGAGGGTCTCGTCAAACACTACGGCCGCCGAGTGCGCGCACTCGACGGTCTGGATCTGACTGTGCCCGAAGGCACGGTCACCGCTCTACTGGGACCGAACGGGGCCGGCAAGACCACCACCGTACGAGTGCTCACCACTCTGCTGGTGCCCGACGCCGGCCGGGCTACTGTCGCCGGGATCGATGTACTCGCCCGCCCGCGGGCGCTGCGCTCACGGATCGGGGCCTCTGGTCAGTACGCGGCTGTCGACGAGTATCTGACCGGTTTCGAAAACCTGGAGATGGTCGGGCGGCTGTACCACATGGGCACGCGACGCAGCAAAGAACGCGCGCGCGAGCTGCTGGAGAGGTTCCGCCTCAGTGATGCCGCCGACCGGCCGGTCCGCGGCTATTCCGGCGGTATGCGTCGCCGGCTCGACCTGGCCGGAGCGCTGGTGGCCAATCCGCCGGTGCTGTTCCTGGACGAACCCACCACGGGCCTGGATCCGCGGGCCCGGCTGGATCTCTGGGACGTCATCGAAGAACTCGTCGCCGGTGGAACCACCCTGTTGCTGACGACCCAGTACATGGAAGAGGCCGACCGCCTCGCGGATGCCATCGCGGTCATCGACCGGGGCCAGGTGATCGCCCGCGGCACCGCCGACGAACTGAAGAGCATGGTCGGTGGCGACCGGATCGAGCTGACCGTCGATCACCCCGACAATCTGGCTGTGGCCCAGCGGGCGCTGGTGCCGTTGGCCGACGGCGATATCCACGTCGAACCCGGGCTGCGCCGACTGGTGGTCCCGGTCAGTGACGGTTCCCAGGCACTGGTCGCCGCCATCGGAAAACTGAGCGACGAGGGCGTGAAGATCCAGGACGTCGGATTGCGGCGGCCCTCGCTCGACGATGTGTTCCTCACGCTCACCGGGCACGAAGCCGAGGAAACCACGGTCGACACCGGCGAATACGAGCAGGCCGGAGACACCGATGGAGACGGCCGCACCGGAGGCTCCGCCGCGACGGAGCCTTCCGGCGGAGTCGCTGCGGTACGCGCGGAGGAAGCAATCGAGGCGATGGAAGGAAGAAGCAGATGACCGCGCTGGCGAGCGTCGGCGATATCGGGGAGAACCCCACCGTGGTCGAGCGGCTGTCCATGGTGGTCAGCGACAGTCTGACCGTCACCAAGCGCAATGTGATCAAGATAAAGCGAGTGCCCGACGTGCTGATCTTCAGCACCCTCTCGCCGATCATGTTCGTCCTGCTTTTCGCCTACATCTTCGGTACCGCCATCAAGGTGCCCGGGATGGAGGGCGGCTACCGGGAATTCCTGATAGCGGGCATCTTCGTGCAGACGGTGGTGTTCGGGTCCACGTTCACCGGACTCAGCCTGGCCGAGGATATGCAGAAGGGCATCATCGATCGTTTCCGCTCGCTGCCCATGGCCCCGTCCTCGGTGCTGATCGGGCGCACGGTCAGCGACGTGGTGATCAATGTGGTCAGCCTGGTGGTCATGTCGGTGACCGGGTTGGTGGTCGGCTGGCGGATCCGCGGGTCGGTCGTGGACGCGGTCCTGGCCTACGTCCTGCTGCTGCTGTTCGCCTACGCGATCTCCTGGATCATGGCCGTGGTCGGCCTGATCGTCCGTACGCCCGAGGTGTTCAACAACGCCAGTTTCATGGTGATCTTCCCGCTCACCTTCTTGGCCAACACCTTCGTGCCGATGGATGAACTGCCGACTCCGCTGCGCGTTTTCGCTGAATGGAATCCGGTATCGGCGCTCACTCAGGCCTCCCGGGAACTGTTCGGCAATGCCGCCCCGCTCACCGCGGAATCGACGGCCTGGTCGATGCGGCATCCGGTGGCGACCACCCTGATCTGGGTGGTCATCATCCTGGCCGTCTTCGTACCGCTGGCGCTGCGGCAATACCGCAAGACCGTCAGCCGCTGAGCACGGGTCAGTCCGCGGGGGCTTCGGACTCGTCCGGGGTCACCGCGGCGCCGTTGCGTGTATAGCCGATCCGGGGCGGCGCCGGGGCCGGCTCGGGAGGTTGCGGGCGCTTACTGCGCACCAGCCACGCGGTACCACCCGCCGCGGTCACCGCGGCGGCGGCCAGCAACCGGTAGCGCGAACGACTGGATGGACGCAGTGGCCTCGAGCTCATGGCTCAACTCTGGCACAGCGCGGCGGATAACGCAGACCGGCAGGTCAGGGCATTGTCCTCGACACCGAGCGCAGAACCGGCGAGCTACGGGGCGCGGGCTCGCATGGCACGATGGGCGGGTGAGTACGACACGCCCGGCCAGGCCGGGAGCGCGCGGCGAAACAACTCCAGCGACGAAACGGAGTCTCTGGTGAACCCGCAGCAGCCCCCGACGCCGGACCGGGTGTGTGTCCGGCACACCGACCGCCCGACCGGCCTGTCCTGTACCCGCTGCGGCCGTCCGGCGTGCCCGGAATGCCTGCGCCCGGCCTCGGTCGGCCAACACTGTGTCGATTGTCTGCGCGCCGATCAGCGCGGTACGCCGCAGGTGCGCACCGTATCGGGTTCGGCCGCGGCCCGCAGTTCGATCCCGTTCGTCACCTACACGTTGATCGCGCTGAATGTCGTGGTCTACGCCGTGACCGCGGCGCAGTCACGCAGCGTGATGGAGAACGAACGCGGCTCGGCGCTGTTCGTGGATTGGGTCATGTACCCGCCGGCCGTGGCCGGCGGCGACTGGTTCCGGGTGATCGGTTCCGGGTTTCTGCACTACGGTCTCATCCACCTGCTGCTGAACATGTTCGCGCTGTATATCGTCGGCCGCGATATAGAACTGGTGCTCGGCAGGGCCCGCTACCTGGCTGTGTACCTTATTTCGCTGCTCGGCGGATCGGCCGCGGTGATGCTGCTGGCCCAGGACAGTCTCACGGCCGGAGCTTCGGGCGCGGTGTACGGGTTGTTCGGTGCGATCACCGTCGTGCTGATCCGTTTGCGGCAGAACCCGAACAATATGTTGATCCTGATCGCGATCAATGTGTTCATCAGCTTCTCGCTGCCGGGTATCTCGCTGTGGGGACACCTGGGCGGACTGGCCGCGGGCACCCTCGCGACACTCGGTGTCATGTTCCTGCCCGCCTGGATACGGGTTCGGACGCCGGAACGGGCGCGGCTGGTCGGGGTGCTCGCGCTGGCGGCCCTGACGATGGTGGCGGTGGCGGTGATAGCGCTCGCGGCGGTTCAGCTGCGCTGAGCGGGCGGGCAATTCGGCGATCCCGGCCAGGCTCCCGGATCCGCATGTTCAACGTGAAACATTCGGCGCGGAACTCGGGCGACTATCGGCGTGGCCGGCCGGGCGCTCAGTGCGCGGAGTCGCCGTGCAACCGCATTTCCGTCCGCACCGCGTCGTAGACCTCCTCCGGGCTCGTACCCAGATCCCAGCGGCCGAAGATCAACAGCCGTTCGGCCCCCAGATGGTTCACGTCGATCTCCAGCATCGGCGATTTCCGGCCCAGGCGGCGGTAGCCGACCACGCGGGCCCGCAGGATCTGATCACGGGTGTACTCGGTGACGCCGGTGAGCGTACGCAGCACCAGACGCGGGTTCTCGCCGCGTACCACGGAGAGCCGTGGTCGCTGCCGTACGCCGAGCGCGGCGAGTCCCAGCAGTACCAGCGCGGCCACTCCGAGCAGGAATTTGCCGGGCAGCTCGGTCGTCAGGACCGCCGCGACAGCGAGGATCACCCCGCCGCCCGCCGCCGCGATCAACGCGGGCAGGGGCGTTGTCCAGGCAAGACGGGGTTCGGTGCGCTCGGGCTGCACGCGGGTGTCCTCTCCAGCTGAGGTTGAGGGTTATCCACAGAGTTATCCACAGGTGTGCATTAATTACACATGTGTAATCCCGGTGTGTCGCCCGCTACCGCCACCGCATGGTCATGATCAGACCCACCACCATCAGCCCGAATCCGATCAGGAAGTTCCAGGCATTGAGGTTGCTCATCCAGCTGATCTGATCGGCCGCGAGGTAGTAGACCAGCAGCCATACCAGGCCCGCGAGCATGAAGCCCAGCATGATGGTCACGTACCAGACAGGCGACGGACCGGCTGCTTTCACCTTCACCGGCGTACGGCTGGCGGGGTTGATCGTGTAGTCGGTCTTCTTCCGGACCTTCGACTTGGGCATGATGTCCTCGTGTTCAGCGTGCAGGTCGTGTTCCAAGGCTATCCCACCAGGTAATCGGTGTGATGCCCAGCGGCCGCACAGTCCGCGTGGCCGGGGCGGCGCAATCGCCGGCCGGAACGAGTATCCCGGCCTGCGAACACGTAATCTTTGAGCATGCGTGTACTGGTCGTCGACAACTACGACAGCTTCGTGTTCAACCTGGTCCAGTATCTGGGCCAGCTCGGCGTCGAGGCAGTGGTCTGGCGTAACGACGACCCGGAGCTGGCGGACCCCACGGCCGTGGCCGGCGAATTCGACGGAATCCTGATCAGCCCCGGTCCCGGCACCCCGGACCGTGCGGGCGCCAGTATCGACCTGGTACGTGCCTGTGCCGAGCGGAGCACCCCGCTGCTGGGCGTCTGCCTCGGCCATCAGGCCATCGGCGCTGCCTTCGGTGCCACGGTGACCCGGGCTCCGGAGTTGCTGCACGGGAAGACCAGTTCGGTATTCCATATCGGCACCGGCGTCCTGGCCGGGCTGCCCGATCCGTTCACCGCCACCCGCTACCACTCGCTCACCGTGGTGGAGAAGACGCTTCCGCCCGAATTCGACGTCATCGGCCGCACCGAGTCCGGAATCGTGATGGCCCTGCGCCATCACGAACTGCCGATCCACGGTGTGCAGTTCCATCCGGAATCGGTCCTCACCCAGGGTGGGCACCGGATGCTGGCCAACTGGCTGGAGGTCTGCGGCGAGCGCCCGGACGAGGGGTTGGTGCAGATGCTGGAAGCGGAAGTCGCCTCGTTGGCCGTCTGACATACGAAACCGGGCGGCCGATTCACGGCCGCCCGGTTTCTGTCTCCTGCCGAATCACCGGGCCGGGCCCGGCAGCGGATCAGGGCGGGCCCAGCGGCATCACGCCGGTATTGACCGTCACCGTCGTCGACGACGGCACCGTGGTCCCGGCGGAGGGTTGCTGGCTGAGCACCTTGCCGGCCTGATCGGAGTTCAGCGTGATCTGCGTGATCTGGCGGACCTGGTTCGCGCTGCCCTGCCAGCCGCTCTCCCGCAGTTTGTCCACGACCTCCGCGGTGGTGAGCCCGACCAGGTTCGGCATCGCGATCCGGTCGCTCTGCGCCACCTGCACCGTGATCGTGGAGCCCTCGTCGGCGGTCGACCCACCGGCCGGGCTGGTGGAGAGGACCTCGCCGCGCGGCCGAGCCGACTGGACCTGCTCGATCACGATCTTGAATCCGGCGCCCTCGAGGTTGGGCTGGGCCACGTCGATCAGCTGGCCGACCACCTCCGTGACGCGAACCTGTTTGGGACCGGTGCCGATGGTCAGGGTGATCCGGCTGCCCGCGTCCATCTCGATACCGGGCGAAGGATCCTGCCCGATCACCTTGTCCTTGTCCTGCGCGCTGGACGGTTCCCGTTTGACATTCGGGTCGGCCTGGAGTCCGACGTTGTTGAGTTCCTGTTCGGCGTCCTGCTGCGACAGGCCGGTGAGCCGGGGAACCGGCACCTGCTGCGGGCCGGTGGACACCTGCACGGTGATGGTGCTGCCCTCGTCGGCGCGTGAGCCGCCCAGCGGCTGGGTGGCGATGACATTGCCGGCAATGATCTTGCCGTCGGGCTTCTCCTGGACCGCCACATCGAAGCCGAGCGAATCGAGCTTCTTCTGGGCCTCGGTGGCGGAGGTGTCGGACAGATCCGGGACCGCCACCTGATCCGGTCTGCTACCCGGGCCGAGCAACATCCAGAACAGCCCGAAGGCCGCCACGAGCGCGGCGACGACCCCCGCGGCGATATAGGCCGTCCGGCGGGAACGGCCCCCCGAATCGTGCCCGTAGTCGTCGTAGCCGTCGTCCTCGTCGCCACCGCGGTAGCCACGGCCGGAACCGTCCGCGGGGCCGAGCATGGTGGTGCGGTCCTCGTCGGTCATCACCATCGGGGCGCCGGGTTTCTGACCGCCCAGCACCCGGATCAGATCGGCGCGCATCTCCGCCGCGCTCTGATAGCGGTTGGCCGGATTCTTGGCCATTGCCTCGAGCACGACCGAATCCAGTTCCCGCGGCACCCCCTCGTAGACGAGCGAGGGCAACCGGGGATCCTCCCGGACGTGCTGGTACGCGACGGCCACCGGGGAGTCACCGGTGAACGGGGGCTGCCCGGTGAGGATTTCGAACAGCACACACCCGACCGAGTAGACATCGGAGCGGGCGTCCACCGTCTCGCCGCGCGCCTGCTCCGGCGACAGATACTGCGCGGTGCCGATCACGGCCGCGGTGGCGGTCATCGGATTGGCGGCATCCGCGATCGCACGGGCGATGCCGAAATCCATCACCTTCACCGCACCCGCGCGGTTGATCATGATGTTGGCGGGTTTCATATCGCGGTGCACGATGCCGGCCTTGTGGCTGAAATCGAGCGCCGCGCAGACATCGGCGACGACCTCCATCGCGCGCCGGGGCGGCAGCGGTCCCTCGTTGCGCACGATATCGCGCAACGTGTCACCGTCCACGTACTCCATCACGATGAACGGCAGTGGCCCGCCGTCGATCTCGGCCTCGCCGGTGTCGTAGACCGCCACGATGGCCGGATGGTTCAGTGCCGCGGCGTTCTGCGCTTCACGTTTGAACCGCAGATAGAACGTGGGGTCCCGGGCCAGATCGGCGCGCAGCACCTTGATGGCGACATCGCGGTTGAGGCGCAGGTCGCGTGCTTTATGGACTTCGGACATACCGCCGAACCCGATGATCTCGCCCAGCTCGTAGCGCGAGGAGAGATTCTTCGGGGTCGTCATGGCTGTCCTTGCGGATTATCGGTGTTTCCGAGATGGTCTCCCGTGAAGGGGATATCGATATCGGGGACCGGCGGGCGGCGACGCGTGGTCGTCTCCTCTTCCTCGTCGGTGGTCTCTTCGCTGGCGGTGGTCTCGGTGGTGCTCGGAGTCGCCGTGGTGGTGGTCGGCGGCTGTGTCGTCGTGGTCGAGGCCGGCGGCGGTGTGGTGGTGGTCGTGACCGGCGGCGCGGTGGTGGTGGGCTCCTCGGTCGGGGTCCAGACCGGGGGTTCGGTCACCTCATAAGTGGTGGTGACCGGAGGGGGCAGCGGGCGGGGGGTGGGCGACGTCGACGAGGTCTCCACCGGAGTTCCCTCCGGGTTGGTGTCACCGCCGAACAGCAGCCACAGCACGGCACCGCCGAGTAGCAGTGCACCGATACCCAGCGCGATCATCCACTTCTGGTTCTTGTTGAGGATGCCGCCGCCCGCGTCGTCGCGGTAGTCGTCGTCGCCCGGGTCGTGCATGCCGCGGTCGATCGAGGTCGTCGGCCCGGCCATGGCGGCGGGCGGGGTGTTGTATCGGACGGTCGCGGTCTCGTCGTAACCCGGCTGCGGAGCAGCGATCACACTGGTGGGCCCGGCCACGGGGAGATTGCGGGGCGGCGGCGGACGGCGGCCCGAGCGCACCGCGGCGACCGCCTCGGCGAACTCACCGCCGTCGGCGTACCGCTGGGCCGGGTCCTTGGCCAGGGTGATCTCGACCAGTTCTCGCACATTCGGCGGTAGGTCGGTGGGCATCGGCGGTGGTACTTCGCGGACGTGTTTCATCGCGACGGTGAGCGCACCGTCTCCGGTGAACGGCCGCTGGCCCGCCAGCGCCTCGTATCCCACGACACCGAGGGAGTACACATCGCTGGCCGCGGTAGCGTCCTCACCGACAGCCTGTTCGGGCGCGATGTACTGCGCGGTTCCCATCACCATGCCGGTCTTGGTGACCGGCGAGGCATCGACTGCCTTGGCGATACCGAAATCGGTGATCTTCACCTGGCCGGTCGGGGTGACCAGGATATTTCCCGGTTTCACGTCACGGTGCACCACGCCGGCCAGATGCGCGACCTGGAGCGCGCGCCCGGTCTGCTCCAGCAGGTCCAGGCCCTGGGCCACCGACAGCCGGCCCAGCCGGTTCAGCACGGTGTTGAGCGGCTCGCCCTGGACCAGTTCCATCACCAGGTAGGCGGTCTCGCCGCCCTGGGGGTCGTAGGTCTCGCCGTAGTCGTAGATCCCGGCGATACCGGAATGGTTCAGCTGCGCGGTGGTCTTGGCCTCGGTACGGAACCGGTGCCGGAAGGTCGGATCCGCGGAGAACTCCGATTTCAGCACCTTGACGGCGACCCGGCGATCCAACCGGGTGTCCAGGGCTTCCCAGACCTGGCCCATACCACCGGTGGCGATCAGCCGCTGCAGCCGGTAGCGGTCCGCGATCAACGCGCCGTTTGTCAGCATCGGGTTCCCCGCAGATTCACTCGCACATCCATCTCGTTCAGCGACCTCGCAGACCTGCGTCCAGCACCGCCCGGGCGACCGGCGCGGCGACCGACCCACCTGTTGCCGCCAGCGCGCGGTCACCGCCGTTCTCCACGATGACCGCGATGGCGATCTTCGGGTTCTCGGCGGGTGCGAAGGCTATGTACCAGGCATGCGGCGGAGTGTTCCGTGGATCGGCGCCGTGCTCGGCCGTACCGGTCTTCGACGCGATCCGGTATGACGTTCCGCCGCTGCCCGCGGTGTTCTCCTCCGAGGCGACCATCAGGTCGGTCAGCGTAGACGCTACCTCGGCGCTCACCGCCTGGCCGACCGAGACCGGCTCGGTGGTGGACAGTTCGCTCAGATCGGGGTTCTGCAACTGGTCGACCAGGTAGGGCTCCATCCGGACACCGCCGTTGGCCACGGTAGCGGCGATCACGGCGTTGTCGAGCGGGGTGAGCGCGACATCACGCTGGCCGATGCTGCTCTGCGCGAGCGCGGCGTTGTCCGGGATGCTGCCCACGGTGCTCTCGGCGACCGGCATCGGGATCCCGCGGTGCGGTCCGATACCGAACGCGGCGGCCTCGTCTTCCAGTGCCGCCGCCCCGACATCGACGCCGAGTTCCACGAACGCGGTGTTGCACGACCGCCGGAACGCCTCGTAGAGGGTGGCGGTGGCACCGGACCCGCAGGTCGAGCCGTTGTAGTTCTCCAGGGTCGTGCTCGTGCCCGGCAGGGTGATGTTGGGCGCCGCGGTGAACTGGGACTGCGGATTCGCCTTCCCGTTGGACAGCGCGGCCGCCGTGACGACCACCTTGAAGGTGGAACCGGGCGGGTAGGTCTGCGAGATCGCCCGATTGAGCATCGGCTGGTTCTCGTCGGCGCTGAGGTCCTCCCAGGCCTGGGTGCCCTGGGCGCCGTCGTGCCCGGTCAGCACGTTCGGGTCGTAGCTGGGGGTGGACACCATGGTCAGGATCTTGCCGGTGCTGGGTTCGATCGCCACCACCGAGCCGGTGTAGCCCTTGCTGGTGAGTTCGTCGTAGGCGACCTGCTGCATCACCGGATCGATGGTGGTGACGACATTGCCGCCGCGCGGGTCCCGACCGGAGACCAGGTCGACCAGCCGGCTGCCGAAGAGCTGGGCGTCCGAACCGTTGAGTACCGGATCCTCGGACCGCTCCAGCCCGGTGCTGCCGTACTGCATGGAGTAGAAACCGGTGACCGGGGCGTAGGCCTGCGGATCGGTCGGGTAGACGCGCAGGTATTTGTAGCGGTCGTCGGTGGACACCGAACTGGCCAGCACAGTGCCGCCGGCCGAGATCTGGCCGCGCTGGCGGGAGTACTCGTCCAGCAGCACCCGCGAGTTACGAGGGTCGGCGCGGTAGTCGTCGGCCTTGATGACCTGCACGTACGTCGCGTTGAGCAGCAGGGCGACGATCATAACCATGACCGCCATGGCGACGCGGCGTAATGGTGTGTTCAACGCTGCAGACCCCCTTGCCGTCGTGACACCATCACTGTCTGCGCTTCCGCCAGCGGCGCCGGGGCGGGTTCGCGGCGGCGGGCCGGCGCGGGTTCGCGAGCCGCGTCGGAGATCTTGATGAGGAGGGCGATCAGTATGTAGTTCGCCAGCAGCGAGGAACCGCCGTACGACACGAAAGGCGTGGTGAGACCGGTCAGCGGGATCAGCTTGGTCACGCCGCCCACCACCACGAAGACCTGGATGGCGATGGTGAACGAGAGCCCGGCCGCGAGCAGTTTCCCGAAACTGTCCCGGATCGCCAGCGCGGTGCGCATACCGCGCAGCACCAGTACCAGGAACAGGATCAGGATCGCGGTCAGGCCGATGAGGCCGAGCTCCTCACCGATGGTCGTCACGATGAAGTCGGTCTTGGCGAACGGCACCTGCGACGGCCGCCCGGCGCCCAGGCCGGTACCCGCCAGGCCGCCGGTGGCCAGGCCGAACAGCGACTGCACGATCTGGTAGCCGGTGTTGTTGTAGTCGTCGAACGGGTGCAGCCAGGTCTCCACCCGCACCCGGACGTGGCCGAACATCTGGTAGGCGAATACGAAACCGAGGGCGAGCAGTCCACCGCCGATGAGGAGCCAGCCCACGCGTTCGGTGGCGATGTAGAGCATCACCAGGACCGTGCTGAAGATCAGCAGCGAGGTGCCGAGGTCCTTCTCGAACACCAGCACACCGATGCACACGATCCACACGGCCAGGATCGGGCCCATATCGCGGGCCCGCGGGAATTCCATGCCGAGGAAGTGCCGCCCGGCCGCGGTGAACAGTTCACGCTTGGAGACCAGTACCGAAGCGAAGAAGATGATCAACAGGATCTTCGCGAACTCACCGGGCTGCAGGCTGAGGCCGGGCAGCCGGATCCAGATCTTCGCGCCGTTCACCTCGGACAGCGAACTGGGCAGGATCGCCGGGATCGCCAGTGCCACCAATCCGACGAGACCGAGGGTGTAGGCGTATTTGGCCAGCGTGCGGTAGTCCCGCAGCACGAGCAGGATCCCGACGAACAAGACGATGCCCAGCGCGGTCCACAGGATCTGCTGGTTGGCGTCGGGGGAGGGGATCTCCCAGGAGTTGTAGGCGGCGGTCTGCTGATCGGCCAGATCGAGCCGGTGGATCAGCACCAGGCCGATACCGTTGAGCAACGCCACGATCGGCAGCAACAGCGGGTCGGTGTAGGGCGCGAACCGGCGCACCGCCAGGTGCGCGACGGCGAAGAGGCCGAGATAGGCCAGGCCGAGCTTGGCGATATCCCAGGTCAGCGATTCTTCCTGGCTCGCTTCCACCAGTGCCAGTGCGGCGGTGGTGATCAGTGCCGCGAATCCGAGCAGCGCGAGCTCGGTATTGCGCCGGGTCGTCGGCGACGGCGCCGGAGCGAAACCGCCCGGGGGACTCGGAAAAGCCCCGGCGGACGGTGGTGCCGGTGCGGACATCAGTCCGTCACCCGGCAGTTCTCCCCGGCGATCTGGGGCTGAGCGGTGGTCGTCGGAGCCGGGACGGTAGTGGTCGGAGGCGCGGGCGGCGCGGGGTTCTCACCGTTGGCGCCGGGCGCGGGCGGCTGGTTGACCGGCGCGGGGGTGGCCGCGTCAGTCGGCGCCGGGGCGGGCGGCGCCGGCGTGGGAGCCGGGGCGGGGGTGGTGGTGACCACACCCGGTTGCGCGGCCGAGGCGTTCTTCTTGCACACCGGCAGCAGCTCACGGTCGGCCAGAACGGCCATCTGCTCACGGGCCTTGTCCAGGGTGCCGGGCGGCAGCCCGCGCTCGACCTGGTCTCGGCCGGTCTGTTCCAGGTCGCTGACCTTCAGGACCTGGCAGCCCTGCGGCAGGGCGGTACCGCTCTCGACGAGACTCAGCTCGCCCTTGGCGGTGACACAGCCGACCAGGTTCACATCGTGGATCGAGTAGCCCAGGATCGACCCGGGCAGTCCCTGCATGACCACGACACTGTCGTTGTCCGCCCCGACGTAGTAGTTGGTGCGGATCATCTTGTATCCGACGACCAGGCCGACCACGACCGCGAGCACGAGCGCGACCGCCAGCAGCAGCCAGCGCAGTTTGTGGGACTTCTTCGGCTGCGGCTCGGGCTCGCCGGCGGCCCGGCGCGGAGCGGCGGCCGGTGGCCGCATGGCGGCGGCTCGCCCGGCCGCGGTGTTCGGCGGCGGGTTGTCCTCGGCTTCACCGGACGCGGCGCCCGCCACGATCGGATGACTCTGGCCGTAGTCGAGGTCGATGACATCGGCGACCACGACGGTCACATTGTCCGGTCCGCCGCTGCGCAGGGCGAGCTCGATGAGCCGGTCCGCGCATTCGTCGGTAGTGCCCTCACGCATGGTGTTGGCGATGGTCTCATCGCTCACCACATCGGACAGACCGTCCGAGCAGAGCAGGTAGCGGTCCCCGGCCCGGGCCTCGCGCATCACCAGCGTCGGCTCGATCTCGTTACCGGTGAGCGCGCGCATGATCAATGAGCGCTGCGGATGAGTGTGGGCCTGTTCCGCGGTGATCCGGCCCTCGTCCACCAGCGACTGGACGAACGTATCGTCGCGGGTGATCTGGGCCAGTTCGCCGTCGCGCAGCATATAGGCGCGCGAGTCACCGATATGGACCATGCCGAGTTTCTTGCCGGCGAACAGGATGGCGGTGAGCGTGGTGCCCATACCGTCGAGTTCGGGCTCTTCCTCGACCTGCTCGGCGATGGCGGCGTTACCGGCGTGCGTGGCCCGGTTCAGTTTGCCGAGCAGATCCTCGCCGGGTTCGTCGTCGTCGAGATGCGCCAGCGCGGCGATCATCAGTTGCGACGCCACTTCACCGGCCGCGTGCCCACCCATGCCGTCGGCAAGGGCCAGCAGACGGGCGCCGGCGTAGACGGAATCTTCGTTGTTTGCGCGGACGAGGCCGCGGTCGCTGCGCGCTGCGTAGCGGAGAACTAGTGTCACGATCGGAGCTCGATCACTGTCTTGCCGACCCGGACAGGTGTGCCGAGCGGAACGCGGACTGCGGTGGTGACTTTGGCGCGATCCAGGTAGGTACCGTTGGTCGAGCCGAGGTCTTCGACGTACCAGTCGTCACCGCGTAGGGACAGCCGGGCATGTCGGGTGGAGGCGTAATCATCGGTGAGCACCAGCGTGGAATCGTCCGCACGGCCGATCAGCACCGGTTGGGTACCGAGCGTTATGCGGGTACCGGCGAGAGAACCTTGAGTCACCACAAGATATTTGGCGCCCTTCTGGCCCCGGCGCATGGACGGCAGTACCGCGGCACCACGAGGGCCCCGGTTCTGGAGTCGCTTGCCCGAGGCCGCGTAGATATCGCTGCGGAGGGTACGCAGGATTGCCCACACGAACAGCCACAACAGCAGGAGGAACCCGGCACGGGTCAACTGCAAGATCAATCCCTGCACGGCGCTCCACCTCCTCTTCGACCGTGTGTCGGTGCCGCAGGCGTGGTGGGACCCACCCCACTGCGATGCTCGTCCCCGCGGACCGCAGTGCGGTGCCGCGCGTGTGTTGGCACATCATAGGGCCGTCGGACGATACCGATCACGATTAGGCCGCCCCATTATGCGAGAGCCACCTCGTGATCCGCACGGCGAGCCTACGGCATCAGACGATACGGATGAGGATCTCGGAGTGCCCCGCACGGATGACGTCGCCGTCGGCGAGTTGCCAGTCCTGTACGGGAGACCCGTTCACCAGGGTGCCGTTGGTGGAACCGAGATCGGACAGCATCGCGGTCTGGCCGTCCCAGCGCACCTCGATATGGCGCCGGGAGACACCGGTGTCGGGGAGGCGGAAGTGCGCGTCCTGCCCGCGGCCGATGATGTTGCTGCCTTCCCGGAGCTGGTAGGTCCGGCCGCTGCCGTCGTCGAGCGCGAGGGTGGCGGAGAAACCGGGACCGGGCGCCGGCGCGTACCCGCCCGGTGCGCCGTAACCACCCTGCTGGGCCTGCGGGGGATAGCCCTGGCCCTGCTGCTGGCCGTAGCCCTGGCCCTGCTGGTCGTACCCCTGGTCGTAGCCGGGCTGCTGCTGGCCGTAGCCCTGCTGGTCGTAACCCTGGTCGTAGCCGGGTTGTGCGTAGCCCTGCTGGTCGTAGCCGCCCTGCTGGGCATAACCCTGCTGGTCGTAGCCCTGCTCGTAACCCTGCTGGCCCTGATAACCCTGGTCGTATCCGGGCTGGCCCTGGTAGCCGCCCTGGTCGTAGCCGGGCTGCTGCTGGCCGTAGCCCTGCTGGTCGTAACCCTGGTCGTAGCCGGGTTGTGCGTAGCCCTGCTGGTCGTAGCCGCCCTGCTGGGCATAACCCTGGTCGTAACCACCACCCTGCTGGGCGCCGTAGGCCTGCTGCTCGTAGGCGGCGCCGCCCTGCTGGTAGTCGTAGCCGTTCTGATAATCCGGGCCGCCGCCGTAGGGCGCGCCGGGACCGTAGTCCTCGGGGTACGCGCCGTTCTGCGGCCCGCGTCCCGCGGGTCCGGGAGCGTACCCGCGATTACGTGGATCGGACTCCGCGTGCTCACGGCTCGGGTCGTAGCCAGAGTTCTGCGTCATGGGGCCAGCTCCTGGTTGCGGGTTAGCGGGTCGTTGTAGCGGTTCGGGGCGGTGAGCCGGTGCGGCTCCGCGGCCGGCGTCGGGGTCGACGCGACCACTCGTCCTGAACATTCCGGTGTGCAGCGTAGGGGATGCCTCGAACGCCACGTGTACTTCGCCATAGGTCTGCCAGCCTTGCTCACGGATGTAATCCTGCAGATGTTTGGCGAAAGCACGGGTTGTGAGGTCGTGATCGGCGTCGAGCTGCCGGTGGTCCGACGAGTTGATGGTGATCACATAGCTGTTGGGTGCGAGCAGATGCCCGCCGCCGACATCTCGGACGTTGTCGGCGGCCTCACGCTGCAGCGCTGCCTCGACCTCCTGAGGAACGACGTTCCCGCCGAAGACTCTGGCGAAGACGTCACCGACTGCGCCCTGTAGGCGACGCTCGAAACGCGAGACGATCCCCATTCGGGCCCTCCCTTCGGTGAGTCTCTCCTCATTCTTTACGACGACACGCGAATACGGCGTGTCGTTCTACGAGCACGTTCTCTGCATGATATCCACGTTCCGCTGTACCTGTAACTACCGGAACGGTGCCGGAGTTCCCTTCCCGGCGTTCCCTGACCCTCGAACCCTGGTCAGCGGACGGTTCGAAAAGCTCGTGACCAGGGGATTTCGCCTCCTGGACATCTCCGTGCTAGTGTCTGACCGTCGCTCGGGCGAGTGGCGGAATGGCAGACGCGCTGGCTTCAGGTGCCAGTGTCCTTCGGGACGTGGGGGTTCAAGTCCCCCTTCGCCCACAGAAAAGAAGCCGTGGATCCTCCGAGTCCACGGCTTCTTCTTTTTGTGTCGTGGAGTCCCGGACCGTGCCGGTGCGCTGTTCCGGGAAATCGATGTGTGGTGTTGGTCATGATCGATCCGTCATGACGCGCGCGATCTCCTAGAACGCGTTCCAGAAACATGCCGGAAAATCCGCAGAACCCGTTGACTCCTTATCCGAACCTGTTCTAATTCTTGCCATGCGGAGATATGAAGGCCGTCGAGTGCTGGTGACAGGTGCGGGATCGGGGATCGGCCAGGGCGTCGCTCTGCGACTGCTGGACGAGGGAGCCCAGCTCGTCGCCGCCGATATCAACGAGCCCGGATTGGCGGCCACGGTGGAGAAGGCCGGCGACGTGGCCGGCCGGCTCGGCACCGTGGTGGTGAACATCGCGGATATCGAGTCGGTACGCGCGGCCGCCCGGACGGCGCTGGAAACCCTCGGCGGATTGGATGTGCTCGTCAACTGCGCGGGCATCCTGAAGCCGGCCCGTACCCACGAGATGCCGCTCGACGAGTGGAACCGGGTCATCACCGTGAATCTCACGGGTACCTTCCTGATGACCCAGGCACTGCTGCCGCCCCTGCTGGAATCCGGGCGGGGTGTGGTGATCAACCTGTCGTCGACCTCGGCCTTCCAGTCGGCGCCCTATCTGGCCGCCTACGCCGCCTCCAAGGGAGGTGTCGCCTCTTTCACCCACGCCATCGGTCTGGAGTACGCGAAGCAGGGATTGCGGGCGGTCAATATCGTCCCGGCCGGAATCATGAGCGGGATCACCACCGAATCCATCACCGAACAGCCGGAGGACGCGGACTGGACCCTGTTCGCCCGGCTGACCGGTTGGCTGAACGGTGGTGCGCTGGGTACGCCGGAAGATATCGCCGGGGTCGTGGCGATGGTCGGTTCCGATGACGGTCGCTACATCACCGGCACCGAGATCCGGGTCGACGGCGGCGCGCTCATGTGATCTCACGATGTTCCTGGGCCGCAACGGTGCTCGCGCGAGTCGCGACCGCCGCTGCGGCCTTTTTATTCCGTGGAGTATCGACGCGGCGTGTGCCGGTTGCTGTTTCGGCAGGTCCAGGCGGGGCGGCCGCGGCTTCCCACGCGGGCGCGAACTGCGCGCCGTCTCCGGGTATGCCTTAATGAGACCAAGGTCACACAAGAACTTTTCGATTGCGGCGGCGCTGCTGAGGGTTGCCTCACCGGGCGGCTCCGGTGACCCAGTTCACGTCCCGGAACCGGCTTGGTTAACTACCGCGGGGTGTTTACCGGGTGCCTGTACGGGGGGTGTGGCGGGTTTGTATGCGCTAAACCAACTCTGGGTATTTTTCCTTCGTATCGCATAGCGGGCAAACGTGTTAACAAGGCGCGAATGCGCAGGTCGGGCGGGAATGGACGAGTTACCGGCGGTTCTGGTGAACCGCGCGGCGAACTCGCTTCCGGTTGTGTGTAACTACGGTTACGGATATGTCCGTGACCAGTAAAAACCAAATGTACTTGCAAATGAAAGCACCGCTGCAAGTCCGGCGTGGCCTGCTGGAAGTTAGCTGGATTATGGTAACGGTGAGGGTTTCTGGATGTTTGCCGAACTGCGACACGTACCTGTGACCTGAGCCGCAGCGGGTTGCGTAGGGATAACGATTGTGTAGAGTCGACGGTAACGCTGGCCGCAGCTAGAGCGGCGACTCGCTGCGGCCAGCGGAATTCAAATGGGGGAATCCACGCAGGTCATTCGAGTCGCGTTGCTGCGACCTCGCAAAACACGGTCGAGCGCCGTGTGCCCGAGGTTGTCTACCCGTTACCGCGAAAGTTGCGCTACCGCTACTTCTGTCGTCATCGACTCGGGAGCCGGGTGGCGCGGCCGCCGGCGATGAAGATGTAGGCGAGAAAGGCCGCGTCCGCGGCGAGTCCGATGGCGATACGGGCCGGTGTGGGCAGTGCGCTCGGCGTCACGAACCCCTCCAGAAGTCCGGCTACCAGCAAAGTCGGCACCAAACCGAGGGCGATGGTGGCGGTGACGCGACCTTGCTGGGCGACCGCTTCACCCCGACTGAGACGGCCCGGATCGATCAGCGTCCAGCCGAGTTTCAGTCCCGCGCCGCCCGCGATGAAAATGGCTGTCAGCTCCAGCATCCCGTGCGGAAGCAGGAATCCGAAGAACGACTCCAGCCGGCCGGCCTCGGCCATCAACCCCGCGGTAATGCCGATATTCAGGGCATTCATGAACAGTAGGTAGAGCACGGGCACGATGAGCACGCCCAGGAAGAGGGCCAGCGCCGAGACCCACGCATTGTTGGTCCAGACCAATGCGGCGAACGCGTCGTTGGAATGCTCGGTGTAATAGGTCTCGAAGGCACCGCCGGGCGCGGTCAGTGCGCCGGTATCACTGTGCAGGCCGAGCGTTTTCCGAGCAGACGGGTCGTTCGCGATCCAGGCCGCGAAACCGGCCGCCACCCCGAGGAACGTCACGGCGACGGCGAGCCACCAGCCCAGTGCCCGATACACCGCGGCGGGAAAACCGTGGGTGACGAACCGGATGATCTCGGTCCGGGTGTTCGGTGCGCTGCCGACGATCCGGCCGCGGGCCCGGGCGATCACCGCGCTGAGCCCGGCCACCAGTTCCGGTTCGGGACTGTGGGTCTGCAACCGGGCCAACTGCTGCGAGGTACGCCGGTACAGCTGTACCAACTCGTCGGTTTCGGCCCCGGTGAGGCTGCGTTTACGGGACAACATGTCCAGCCGGGTCCACAGGTGCCGGTTCCTCGCGCTGTACGCGTCCACGTCCATGGGCTCGCCTCCCGCTCCCGCCTGTACCGCCGCCGCATCCGTGCCCGCCGAGAACCGCGCACCACGGCGGTGACGGCGCGTACTCGGCGAACCGGATGATGCCGGCCGCACTCGGTTCACCGGTGCAGGGCCGGAAACCGGCCGCCGTGAAAGAATGCTATGCGATATGGCCGAATTCACAACGGGCGAAGCCGTGGCGATCGAACTGCCGGTCGCCCGGGTGCCGACCCGTGCGGCGGCGTTCGTACTCGACCTGATCCTGCAGGCCGTGCTCGGGATCGTACTGTTCACCGGCGCGCTGCTGCTCGTCCGCGGCGACGACACCGACCCGTGGTTCACCACCCTGACGCTGGTCGCGCTGGTCACCGTGCTCGTCGGCTATCCGGTCGCGTTCGAGACCCTGTTGCGCGGCGCCACCCCGGGAAACTGGCTCTGGGCCTGCGGGTGGTGCGTGCCGACGGCGGCCCGGTCGATTTCCGGCACGCCCTGACCCGGGGTCTCACCGGCGCGATCGTGGATTTCTGGATGCTCGGGCTCTTCGGTGGGATCGCGGTGGTGAGCTCGATGTGCTCGCCGCACGCGCGCCGGGTGGGTGATGTGCTCGCGGGAACCGTGGTGGTGCATATACAGCAGCGACTGTCGGTACCCGCGCTGGCCGTCCCGCCGGTATGGCTCACCGGCTGGTCGGCCGAACTGGATCTCGCGGCCCTCCCCGAGGATCTGGCCCTCGCCGTACGGCAGTACCTGACCCGGATCGACTCGCTGACCCCGGTGGCGCAGCACGAACTCGGACAGGCACTCGTCCATGCGGTGTGTGCCCGGCTCCGGGTCGCGCCGCCGCGCGGGTACCCGCCGGTGCAGATTCTCGGCAGTGTGATCGCCGAACGTCAGCGTCGCGCCCTACCGGCCCCTCCACCGCCGGTGGTGTTCGCCTTGCCGCCCGTGTCGTTCGCTCCCGCGCCCTGAGGTCGAGGCCGTCCGGGGCGCGAGTGGCCTGCGTCAGAGAGCCGCGGAGCGTTTGAGCTCCAGATACTCGTCGGCCAGGGCCCCGGGCAGCTCGGGCCCGGCCGCGGCGACCACGGAGATCCCCATCCGGCGCAGCGATTCCTGCAGTATCGCGTGCTCGGCGATCCGCGATTCGGCGGCGGCCGCCCGGTACAGCGCGGCCGGACTGCCGCGGTCGGCGGCCGCGGCGGCGATATCGGGATCGGTGACCGACACGATCAGCACCCGATGCCGCTCTGCCAGGACCGGAAGTACCGGAAGCAGGTTCTCGGTGACCGCGGCGCCGTCCAGACCGGTGAACCAGACGATCAGGCTGCGCCGCCGGGCCCGCTGGACAGCGGCCCGGACCAGCCCGTCGGCGTCGGTGTCGACCAGCGCGGGGGTGACGCCGGCCAGGGCGTGCATGAGTTTGGGCCGGATGCCACGGCCGACACCGGTGGGTACCTCGGCGCGCACTGCCCGGTCGTAGGCGAGCAGGCCGACCATATCGCCGCCGGCCGCGGCCAGGCCGCCCAGCAGGAGGGCCGCCTCGATCGAGGTCTCCAGGCGGGTGCCCGTACCCACCCGGCCCGCGCTGATCCGGCCGGTGTTCAGGAGCATGAGGACCTGCCGGTTGCGTTCCGGGCGCCAGGTGCGGACGAGGACATCGGTGGCTCGCGCGGTGGCCCGCCAGTCGATGGTGCGGACATCGTCGCCCGGTACGTATTCGCGGAAGGAGTCGAACTCGGTGCCTTGGCCGCGGACATCGGCCAGGTTGCGGCCTTCCAGATGGTGCAGCTGTTTCACCTTGGCGGCGAGGAGTCGTTCACTGCGGAACGGGGGCAGGGCGCGGACCCGGGCCGGGGCGGTGCGGTGGAACTGATACCCGGCCAGCCCCAGCGGTCCCCACAGGCGCAGCGTCACCGGGCCGGCGGCGCGATCGCCGCGGTGGATGGGGGAGAGGGTGGTGCGCAGCCGGATCCGACCGGACGGGGGGACCGTGAGCCGGTGTTCGCGTTCGGTGGCGCGGGCGCTGTCGGGCCAGTCGTCCCAGAGCAGACCGCGCACTGTGCGGGATCCGGTGTTGGTCAGCGTCAGCTCGACCTCGGTGTGCGCGCCGAGGCGCAGCACCGACAATTCGGGCCGGTGCAGCGTCAGTTCCGCGCTCCGCGCGGCCAGCGAGCGGTCGGTCACGGCGAGCGCGAGTAGCAGCGCACTGGCCACCGCGACCGCGGCCCAGGACGGAGCCAGCACCATGACCGCCAGTGCCGCGGCGGCAGCGACGGTGACCAGCCGGCCGGTGACGATCACGAGCTACACCGGGACCGGGATGGACAACAGCAGCGAAGCCATCACCTGTTCGCCGGTGACTCCGTCCAGCTCGGCTTCGGGGCGCAGTTGCAGCCGATGGCGCAGGGCAGCCACGGCAACGGTTTTCACATCGTCGGGCGTCACGAAACCCCGGCCGTTCAGCCAGGCCAGCGCCCGCGCCGCGGACATGAGTGCGGTGGCGCCGCGGGTGGACGCACCGTGCTGGACCGCCGCCGCCGTCCGGGTGGCGCGGCACAGATCGACGATATAGGCGAGGATCTCCGGGCGGACCGTGATCCCGGCGATCGCGGAGCGGGCGGCGGCGAGATGCGCCGGCCCGGCCACCGGACGCAACCCGGCCGCGCGGAGGTCACGGGGGTCGAATCCCTCGGCGTGGCGCTGCAGTACACGGAACTCGTCGTCGCGGTCGGGGAGATGGATATCGACCTTGAACAGGAACCGGTCCAGCTGTGCCTCGGGCAGCGGATAGGTGCCCTCCTGCTCGATGGGGTTCTGGGTGGCGACCACGACGAAGGGATCGGGCAGCTGCCGGGGCGCACCGTCGACCGAGACCTGGCGTTCCTCCATGGATTCCAGCAGCGCCGACTGGGTTTTCGGCGGGGTGCGGTTGATCTCGTCGGCCAGCAGCAGATTGGTGAACACCGGACCGTCGCGGAAGGTGAACTCGGCCGAATGCGGATCGTAGATCTGCGATCCGGTGACATCGGCAGGCATAAGGTCGGGAGTGAACTGGACCCGGGCGTGCTGTAGGTCGAGGGCGGTGGCCAGGGCCCGGACCAGCAGGGTCTTCGCCACACCGGGGACCCCTTCCAGCAGTACGTGGCCGCGGCACAGCAGCGCCAGCACCAGATACATGACGGCGTTGTCGTTACCCACGACCGCCTTGCCGATCTCGGTGCGCAGCGCCGCGAAAGCGGCGGCCGCCTCGGCGGGAGTGGGGGCGATGACGCCTCCGGTACCGGTCTTGTCGGTGTCAATGCTGGTCATCCGACCTCCGCTTCGATCCATTCGAGTTGCGCGGCAACGAGTCGCAGAGCCGGTGTGTCCGGCACCGGTCCGTAGAGGGCCGCCGCCACGGTGGCCGGGTCGGCGCCGATCCGCGCGGCGACCGCCACCGTCAGTTCCTCCGGGGACATCCCGGCGCCGAGCACGCGACGCAGTCTGCGCACGGTCGCGGCGCGCAACACACCCGCGATATGCGCGTGATCACCGGAGCGGCGGTAGAGCCCCGCCTGTCCGGCCAGCAGTTCATCGGCCGCGACCTCCACCGGCCGTGGTTCGCCGACCACCGTGCCCCGGCGCCGCGCCCGCCACCACACCAGCAGGACGGCGGCGATCAGGAACTGCAACCCTCCGAAAGCCAGCCAGTCGGGGGTTCGCTCGAAGAGCGAGTCCTCGCCGGTGGGCCGGGGCAGATCCGGGTCGTAGTCGCCGTTGGGCGGCGGGTCCATCGGTGGCGGATCGATCGGCGGCGCGTCCGGGGCGCGTGGCGCGCTGGGCCCGGAGCAGCCCTGCAGGACCGCGTACAGCACCAGCAGGACCAAGGCCGCCGCGGCCAGCCCGGCCCAGAAGCGCGAATTACGCAATACCGCCGGCCACTCGCCGGAACCCGGTCTCCACCGCGGTCGGCGGCGGACCGGCTCGATATCGGTCGGCTCGGCCGGCGGGGGCGGCGCGGTCGCGGAGAACCGGTCTGCCAGCGTCAGCCGGCGGTATTCCTCCTCCTCGGCCCGGCGGCCGCCGTAGACGACCTCGTCGAAGGATCGGGCGGCGGACGGCAATTCCCCGGAGACTCCCGCGGGCAGGCGCGCCGCGGCTTCGTGCGAGGTCTCGCGGGCTGTCCGCGATCGGCGCACCTCGAGCAGTCCGCGCTGTTCCAGCCCGCGCAGCAACGCCCGGAAACGTTCGCGGAACGCGGTATCGAAGTCACCGTGCGCGGCCGCGTGTTCGGCGGCGGCCGAATGGACCGCGGCGGCATCCAGCCGGGGCGGCTCCGGCACGGACCGGGACGGATCGGTCACCGGTCACCTCCGTCGGGAATCCGGATATCCGCGCCCTCACGCCGGCAGCGCAGATCCAGGTAACCGGCCACCCGGGCGCTGGACTCCACGATCTCGGTGAAGGCCGCGAGCAGCAGCCCGGCGAGGGTGACCAGCACCAGGAACGCCCACCGGTGGGTGCCCGAGATATCGCCGACGAACAGTACGACGCCCAGCAGCGGCGCCATGAGCAGGGTGAAGAGCAGTCGCTGGCAGAGCCAGAGCCCGGCGCGGCGGGCACGCAGGTTCGCGACCAGCGCGCCCGACCGCGACAGTGCGGTACCGGCGCCCGCGCCCTCGGCGAACAGCACCGGCACGGCCGCGAGATGACGCGCGCGCAGCCACGCCAGCCAGAGCAGGCAACAGGGGTAGGCGACCACGAACCAGAGCAGGCCACCGAAGAAGGTGAACGGGAAAAGCAGAGCGCTGATACCGAGGACCGCGATGCCGATGGTGGTGAACGAGAGCTGGGTGAGCAGCAGCGGACCGACCTTGCCGGCGGTGCGGCGCAGACTTTCGCGCAGCCCGATCGGTGTCCGGCCGACCCGGGCAAGGCCGGTGGTGACCGTGACACCGCGCAGGACCAGCCGGACGATCCAGGCGCTACCGAGCGTCGCGAACAGCGCGGCGAGGGCAGTGCCCGTATCCGAACCGTCGGTCAGATGGGAGACCAGCCCGATAGAGCCGGCCACCACGAGTTCCCCGGCCACCAGCAGCGCCGCGGCACCTCCCGCCAGCGTCCGGATATCGGCCTGCAGAAGAGCGAAGGGCGCGTCGAGCAGTTCCCGGAAACTCAGCGGGCGGATCGGCACCGTCGCTACCGGGGCTCGACCTTCCGGATGTATTCCCGCCCCGACGGGACCGGCCGTATCAGCGGCAGGCTGCACGCGGCCGAGTCTAATGGGCGCCGGTGCGGTCCGCGCACGTCCGGAGCGAAGGCGGCGTCGGGTCTGCCGACGCGGTGGGTCGCGGGTCGCGCGCCCGGGCCGCGGTGATCAACTGCCCGGCGGCAGTTCACGAGGCGCGGGGGTCTTTCGTTCGTTACCCGGGGGCAGCGCGGCGGTCGTCGTCGGCTCGAGATGGGTCGTGGCGGAAACGATGGCATCCGCACCCAGAGTGATATCCGCGTCCACCGGGTCGCCGCGGCGTCCGACCGAACGGTCACGGACGGCGGGCGAATCCTCGATACCGCTGTCCACGCTGACCTTCCGTGCCCGGCGCAGCGTGAAGGTGATCTCTTCGGCTTCGGTGAGCACCTGGCGGGCGGTGCGCAGCGGCCGGCTCGCGGTGTCGATGGCGGTGTCGATGGCCGAGCCGACGAAGCCCGGGACGAGTGGGCGGATCCAGCGGGCGGCCGTATCGGTGAACGGAACGGTACCGATGATCGGCAGTTCCAGACCCGCCGGCGGGCGGACCGCGATCTCCTTGCCGAGTGGTATCGGCAGGTCCGTTCCGTCGCTTCCCGGCGGCAACGCGGCATTACCGGCCGCGGCCGGTACGGCGGGTTCGGGGTCGCGTTCGGTGACCCCGATCTCCAGGCCGCCGAGCGCGGCGATGACCCGGGTGCGCTGACGTTCACGGTCGATGGTGGTGTCGGCCTCGGCCACCAGTTCGGCCGCGGTGAGCTGCGCTTCGAGCCAGACGGCGGCGGTATCGGCCCGGACCCGGGCCTCCTTCTCGGCGATCGCCGCGTCGGCGGCGCGTTCGGCGCGGTCGCGTACGGCGTCGGCGGCCCGTCGCCGTTCCTGTGGGGTCTCACCGCGCCACCAGCGCAGAATCAGGGGCAGCAGCGCGAGCAGGCCGAAGAGCAGCCAGGTCAGCGCACGTAGTCCCAGGGCACCCAGCTCACCGATGGTGTAATCGTGTGCCGCCGACCACCGCGCACCGAACCCGCGGTCACCGTCGGCGGCGGCCTGCGCGTCGTGCAGGGCCAGGCGGGCGTCGGTTACGCGCTGGTCCAGCGGGATCACGCGGTTCTGCGCGGTGCTCAGCGCGGCGCGGGCATCGTCGAGCATCGCCTCGGCGGTCTGCGCCTCCGGGCCACGACCCGGCACTCCGGTGATCTTGGTCTGCGGGCACTGCGGAGTCGGATTGAACTCGCACCGGGCGACGATCAGGGCGCTGTCGATATCCGCGGCGGCGGCCGCGATGGTCCCGTCCAGCGCGGTCCGGTCGGCGACCGCACGATCCAGTTCGTCCTGAGCGGTACGGACGGCGGGGGCCGCGGCGGCCGCGGCCGCGGCGCGGTCGTCGAGTATCCGGTCCACGGTGCCGCCGAACAGTACGGTCACCGCCATCTCGGCCACCACCACGCCGGTCAGCAGCGCGATACCCACCCGCGCGGCGACGGCCGGCAGATCGAGGGTCCCCGCGGGCCGGTCGAGGGGGGCGGTGGGTTCGGCCCCGGCCAGCGCCCGGCCCAGCAGGCCGGTGAGAATTCCGGCCATCAGGGCGATGGCGGCGACGGCGGCAGGTGGTTGATCGGCGGCGCTCATGGCGGAGGCGGTGACCGCGCCGGTGACGAGGGCGAACAGCGCCACACCCGCTCCGGTGACGGTATAGCCCGTGCGCTCGTATCCCTCGGCGGTCTCGGTGGGCTGGCCGCCGCCGAGCCGGATGAACATGCCGGTGACGCTCATGGGGCCCATATCCTCTGCAGCTGTCATCGATTCGTTGTCTCAGCGTGACAGGACACACGCCTGCCATCGACCCTTGGCGATCGGGTGTGGGGATCTTCACAAGGGTGTCGCGCAGCATACGGTGACCGCTTCCCGGGCGGCCTCCCGGCCGTACCGCCGGCGCCCCCGAAACCCTCGCTCGCGCAACAGAAGCGATGCACGCGCCGGTCGGAAAAGTGTGTCGTAAACCACTCGAGGAGTGGTTTGCTGATCATGTGCTGAGAGTGCTTTCGGCAAAAACAGGCCGAACGGTCGGATCATGTTCTGTGCTCGTCACGACGCTGTCACGAACATCTCACCGGCGTGCGCAACAGTTAGCCGCAGGCTGGTGGGTTTGCCTTCCGGCGCTGTCGGGAATTCATCTTCGATGCAGGTGAGCGTGGGTTCGGCGGATGCGGCGCGGCATCGCGGAAGGCTCTGAATCGATGGATCGCCGCTGTTCGGAGGGCCGATCCGGGATCGATTCGCCCCGGAAAGCTGCTTTACACTAGAAAACGCGCATATGTGGAGGAACGAATGAAGAAGCCCAGCTAGATCCGATTATTAGGGCAACCTTGGTTGGTTGGGTCCCGGACCTGGCTTATCGTTTGCTCTTACGCCGCACATACCCATGTCCGGCCGAAGGGCATGCTCGGGCGACCACCGATCAGGCCAGCCTAGCGGGCGAAATCCCGCTCCCGGGTTCCGAACGCGTAAGCGTTTCGTTACCGGCGGGTACCTGCGCACAGCGGCGACAGGTGGAAAAACTTCAGACGTGACTGCACGCCGAACACCATCAGCGCGGCTGGTGTCGGCCAACGTACGAACGCAGTCCAAGCAGGGAGCGTTCGACAGTACCGGCGTTCGACAGGGCGTTCTCGCAAAGGCCGCACCACGTCGAGGTCGACTTTCTCGAAGGCAGAGGCATGACGCAACTACCTGGCCACAGGTCCCCCGGACCCATCGGGCTCTACGACCCGGCGAACGAACACGACGCCTGCGGTGTCGCCTTCGTCGGTGATATGCACGGCCGCCGCAGTCGTGACATCGTCGACAAGGCTATTACGGCCCTGTTGAATCTGGAGCACCGCGGTGCCGCGGGCGCCGAGCCGAACTCCGGTGACGGCGCGGGCATCCTCATCCAGGTACCCGACCGGTTCTTCCGGGCGGTCGTCGACTTCGACCTGCCGCCGGAGGGCTCCTACGCCACCGGTATCGCCTTCCTGCCGCAGGCCCGCCGCGAAGCCGCGCGCGCTTGCTACGGCGTCGAGAAGATCGTCAAGGAAGAGGGCCTGACGGTCCTGGGCTGGCGCGAGGTACCGATCGACGAATCGTCGCTCGGCGCGCTGTCGCGTGATGCCATGCCGCTGTTCCGGCAGGTGTTCATCGGTTCGCCCGCCGATTCGGCCGAACCGCTGTCCGGGATGGATCTCGAACGGCGCGCCTATGTCGTGCGCAAGCGGGTCGAGCACGAACTCGGTCGCGCGGGTGCCGGCGAGGGTGCGGTGGGCAGGGAGTCGGTGTACTTCCCGAGCCTGTCCGGCCAGACCTTCGTCTACAAGGGCATGTTCACCACCCCGCAGCTGCGGGCCTTCTACCTGGACCTGCAGGATGACCGGGTGGAGAGCGCCCTGGGCATCGTGCACTCCCGGTTCTCCACCAACACTTTCCCGTCCTGGCCCCTGGCTCACCCGTTCCGCCGGGTGGCGCACAACGGTGAGATCAACACTGTCGCCGGTAACGAGAACTGGATGCGGGCGCGTGAGGCGCTGCTGCGTTCGGACATCTTCGGCAAGGACGCGGCCGGCAAGAACCGGCTGGACAAGATCTTCCCCGTCTGTACCCCGGGCGCCAGCGATACCGCGCGTTTCGACGAGGTCCTGGAGTTGCTCCACCTCGGTGGCCGCAGCCTGCCGCACGCGGTGCTGATGATGATTCCCGAAGCCTGGGAACGCAACGAGAACATGGACCCGGAACGCCGGGCGTTCTACGAGTACCACTCGATGCTGATGGAGCCGTGGGACGGCCCCGCGTCGGTGTGCTTCACCGACGGCACTGTCATCGGCGCCGTTCTGGACCGCAACGGTCTGCGCCCGAGCCGGGTCTGGGTCACCGACGACGGTCTGGTGGTCATGGCCTCCGAGGTCGGCGTCCTCGATATCGACCAGTCCAAGGTCGTTCGCAAGATCCGCCTGCAGCCCGGCCGCATGTTCCTGGTGGACACCGCTCAGGGCCGGATCGTCGGCGACGACGAGATCAAGGCGCAGCTGGCCGCCGAACATCCCTACCGGGAATGGCTCGACGAGGGCATCAAGCATCTGTCCGACCTCCCGGACCGGCCGCATGTCCACATGTCGCACGATCGCGTGCTGATCCGCCAGCAGATCTTCGGGTACACCACCGAGGAACTGAACCTGCTGATCTCGCCGATGGCCAGGACCGGCGCCGAAGCGCTGGGTTCGATGGGGACCGACACCCCGATCGCGGTGCTCTCGGCGCGCCCGCGGCTGCTGTTCGACTACTTCTCCCAGCAGTTCGCGCAGGTCACCAACCCGCCGCTGGACGCCATCCGCGAAGAGGTCGTCACCAGCCTGCGCCGCCATATCGGCCCGGAGTCCGATCTGCTGCACCCGAGCCCGGAGTCCTGCCGGCAGATCGTGATCCAGCAGCCGATCATCGACAACGACGAACTGGCGAAGCTGGTCCACATCAACGACGACGGCAGCCAGCCCGGTCTGCGCTCGGTGGTCGTGCGCGGCCTGTACGAGGTCGCGGCCGGGGGCGAAGGTCTGCGCCGGGCGCTGAACGCGATCAACACCCAGGTCTCGGCCGCCATCGACGGTGGCGCCCGGATCATCGTGCTGTCCGACCGCGAATCCAACGAGAAGCTCGCGCCGATCCCGTCGCTGCTGCTCACCGCGTCGGTGCATCACCATCTGGTCCGGGAACGCACCCGCACCATGGTGGGCCTGGTGGTCGAGGCCGGTGACGCCCGCGAGGTGCACCATATGGCCACGCTGGTCGGTTTCGGTGCCGCCGCGATCAACCCCTACATGGCCTTCGAGTCGATCGAGGACATGCTCGAGCGTGGCGCGCTGGAGATTCCCGGCAGCACCGGCGACCTGCCCGCCGACTATCGCAAGGCCGTCGCGAACTACAACAAGGCCGCCAGCAAGGGCGTGCTGAAGGTGATGTCCAAGATGGGCATCTCCACTGTCGCCTCCTACAACGGCGCCCAGCTGTTCCAGGTGATCGGCCTGTCGCAGGAACTGGTGGACGAGTACTTCACCGGTCTGCGCTCGCACCTGGACGGAATCGGGCTGGACGAGCTCGCCACCGATGTGGCGACCCGGCACGCCGTGGCCTTCCTGGAGAACCGCAACGAGCGCGCCCACCGCGAGCTCGAGGTGGGCGGTGAGTACCAGTGGCGGCGTGAGGGCGAATACCACCTCTTCAACCCGGACACCGTGTTCAAACTGCAGCACGCCACCCGCAGCGGTCAGTACTCGATCTTCAAGGAGTACACCAAGCTGGTCGACGACCAGTCCGAGCGGCTGGCCTCGCTGCGTGGCCTGTTCGAGTTCAAGAAGGGCGCGCGCTCCCCGATTCCGATCGAGGAGGTCGAGCCCGCCGGCGAGATCGTGAAGCGCTTCTCCACCGGCGCCATGAGCTATGGCTCCATCTCGGCCGAGGCCCACGAAACCCTGGCCATCGCCATGAACCGCCTCGGCGGCCGCTCCAACTCCGGTGAGGGCGGTGAATCGCCGGCCCGCTTCGAACCGGAGGACAACGGCGACTGGCGGCGCAGCGCGATCAAGCAGGTGGCCTCGGGACGCTTCGGCGTCACGGCGCACTACCTGACCAACTGCACCGATATCCAGATCAAGATGGCCCAGGGCGCGAAGCCCGGTGAGGGCGGCCAGCTGCCCGCGCACAAGGTGTACCCGTGGGTCGCCGAGGTCCGCCACTCCACCCCGGGTGTCGGCTTGATCTCGCCGCCGCCGCACCACGACATCTACTCGATCGAGGATCTGGCGCAGCTCATCCACGATCTGAAGAACGCGAATCCGCAGGCGCGGATCCATGTGAAGCTGGTCGCCGAGCCGGGCGTCGGCACGGTCGCGGCGGGTGTGTCCAAGGCGCACGCCGATGTGGTGCTCATCTCCGGCCACGACGGCGGTACCGGCGCCTCCCCGCTGACCTCGCTCAAGCACGCCGGTGGACCCTGGGAGCTCGGCTTGGCCGAAACCCAGCAGACCCTGCTGCTCAACGGTCTGCGCGACCGGATCGTGGTGCAGGTCGACGGTCAGATGAAGACCGGCCGCGATGTGATGATCGCTGCCCTGCTGGGCGCCGAGGAGTACGGTTTCGCGACCGCGCCGCTGGTGGTCTCGGGCTGCATCATGATGCGTGTCTGCCACCTCGACACCTGCCCGGTCGGCGTGGCAACCCAGAACCCGGTGCTGCGGGAACGCTTCACCGGTAAGGCCGAGTTCGTCGTGAACTTCTTCATGTACATCGCGGAGGAAGTCCGGGAACTGCTGGCCGAACTGGGTTTCCGCACCCTGGACGAGGCCATCGGCCGGGTCGATCTGCTCGATACCGGCAAGGCCAAGCGGCACTGGAAGGCGAGCAAACTGGATCTGTCGCCCATCCTCGACGATGTCGAGACGGCGTTCATGTTCCAGGACCGCCGCCGGACCAAGGAACAGGACCACGGCCTGGACAAGGCGCTGGACAACGAGCTCATCGCGCAGAGCCGCGACGCGCTCGAATTCGGCAAGCCGGTCCGGATCGACACCAAGATCACGAACGTGAACCGCACGGTCGGCACCATGCTCGGCCACGAGGTGACCAAGCTCTACGGTGGTGCCGGTCTGCCCGACGACACCATCGACATCACGCTCACCGGCTCGGCCGGTAACAGCTTCGGCGCGTTCGTTCCCGCCGGTATCACCCTGCGGGTGCAGGGCGACGCCAACGACTATGTCGGCAAGGGTCTTTCGGGTGGCCATCTGGTGGTCCGCCCGGCGCCCAACGCCCCGGCCGATTTCCGGGCCGAGGAGAACATCATCGCCGGCAACGTGATCCTGTTCGGCGCGACCAGCGGCCAGGCGTTCATCAACGGTGTGGTCGGCGAACGGTTCGCCGTGCGCAACTCCGGGGCCACCGCGGTGGTCGAGGGCGTCGGTGACCACGCCTGCGAGTACATGACCGGCGGGCGGGTCGTCATCCTGGGCGATACCGGACGCAACTTCGGCGCCGGTATGTCGGGTGGCCTGGCGTTCGTCTACGACCCCGACGGCACCTTCGCCGGCCGGGTCAACCCGGAACAGGCCGAAGCCATCGAACCGCTGTCCGGTGACGATTTCACCTGGCTGCGCGACATCATCGGCCAGCACCGCGAGCAGACCGGCTCGGCGGTGGCCGAACGGATCCTGGGCGATTGGTCCCAGCAGGTCAACCACTTTGTAAAGGTCATGCCGCGCGAGTACAAGAAGGTGCTGCTCGCTATCTCCGAGGCCGAGAAGAGCGGTAAGGACGTCGACGAGGCGATCATGGAGGCCGCTCGTGGCTAGTGAGAAAATTCCGCAGGCGGCGTCGATGAGGCGCTGTGACTATTCGAGGCCGCTCGTGGCCAGTAAGAAAATTCCGCAGAGGGCGTCGATGAGGCGCTGTGACCATTCGGGGGCCGCTCGTGGGTGACACCCAAGGATTTCTGAAGCACACGTCCCGGGAGCTACCCGCCCGCCGTCCGGTGCCGCTGCGCCTGATGGACTGGAAAGAGGTCTACCAGGAGGGTTTTCCGCACGAGACCCTGCAGCGGCAGGCCAGCCGCTGTATGGACTGCGGTATTCCCTTCTGTCACAACGGCTGCCCGCTGGGGAACCTGATTCCCGAATGGAACGACCTGGTCTACAAGGACCGCTGGCGCGAGGGTATCGACCGGCTGCACGCGACCAACAACTTCCCGGAGTTCACCGGGCGGCTGTGCCCGGCGCCGTGTGAGGCGTCCTGCGTGCTCGGGATCAACCAGGACCCGGTGACCATCAAGCAGGTCGAGGTCGAGATCATCGAGAACGCCTTCGACGAGGGCTGGGTCGCGCCGGTCTACCCGACCCGGCTGACCGGCAAGAAGGTCGCGGTCGTGGGGTCCGGCCCGGCGGGTCTGGCGGCCGCACAGCAGCTCACTCGGGCCGGTCACACCGTGACCGTGTTCGAGCGGGCCGACCGCATCGGTGGTCTGATGCGGTACGGCATCCCGGAATTCAAGATGGAGAAGCGCTTCATCGATCGCCGCCTGGCGCAGATGGAGGCCGAGGGCACCATCTTCAAGGCCGGCGTCGATGTCGGTGTCGATATCACCGCAGACGAGCTGCGCGAGAAGTTCGACGCGGTGGTCCTCGCCGGTGGCGCCACCCAGGCGCGTGACCTGCCCATCCCGGGCCGGGAACTCGACGGTATCCACCAGGCCATGGAATTCCTGCCGTGGGCCAACCGGGTCCAGCACGGCGACCCGGTGACCGACGACAAAGGTCTGCCGCCGATCCACGCGCACGGTAAGAAGGTCGTCATCATCGGCGGCGGTGACACCGGAGCCGACTGCCTGGGCACCTCGCACCGGCAGGGCGCGGCCAGCGTGCACCAGTTCGAGATCATGCCGCGGCCGCCGGAGGAACGGGCCGGGTCCACCCCGTGGCCGACCTACCCGCTCATGTACCGGGTGTCCTCGGCGCACGAAGAGGGCGGCGAGCGGGTGTTCTCGGTGAACACCGAACGTTTCGTCGGCGCGGATGGCAAGGTCACCGGGCTCGACGCGCACGAGGTCACGATGGTCAACGGCCGGTTCGAGAAGGTCGAGGGGACCGATTTCACCCTCGAGGCCGATCTGGTGCTGCTGGCCATGGGCTTCGTCGGCCCCGACAAGCCGGGTCTGCTCACCGACCTCGGTGTCGGTTACGACCAACGCGGCAATGTCCAACGGGACAAGAACTGGGCCACCAATATCCCCGGTGTGTTCGTCGCCGGTGATATGGGGCGCGGTCAGTCCCTGATCGTCTGGGCGATCGCCGAGGGCCGGGCCGCCGCCTCGTCGGTGGACCGGTACCTGGAAGGCGAGACGGCGCTGCCCGCGCCGATCCCGCCGACCGCTGTCGCTCAGCGCTGACCGCGGCGCGGCGGTCCGTAACCGCCGAGCCGGAGGCGCTCCGGCACAGATGAATACGCTACGGCGCGGTGTTCCCGGGTTTCTCCGGGGCCACCGCGCCGACGTATTTCGCGCGTGGGTGGAATTCGGCGCGCAGCATTTCCGGTGATTTCCGGCGACCGGTCGTATCCGGTGCTCGGCGGGGGAGTGGGCTGGCGATACCAAGATCGTCGCTCTATTGTTATCTCCGGTGTGTCTCGGTACGAGATCGTGATCCGATCGTGTAATTGTGACCGCGTGTCTGTTGTTCACCTGTTACACACATCGGTGTCATCGACCGGGTTCAGCATCTTGGCGATGGCTTAACGGGAGCGTCCCGATCAGGGGCCAGGGTTGACTGGAGCAGAATGCAGTTGAAAAGGGTTGCCGCGGCGCTGAGTGCCTGTGCGGCGGTTGCGTCGGGATTGGTCTTCGGAGGATCGGTGGCCTCGGCCGACCCCGGATGCCCGAGTCTGTACGTGGTGGCGATTCCGGGGACCTGGGAAACCGGCCACGACAAACGCCCCACTCCGGGCATGCTCGCCCGGGTGACCAATGGCCTACCGTCCTCGGCGAAGGTCGACTATGTCACCTACGCGGCAACTGCTTTTCCGTGGGAAGGCGATATCTACGGCGACTCCAAGAAAGAGGCCGTGTCCAATGCGCGCGGCATGATCACGAATATGCTGCAGCGCTGCGGCGGCACCAAGGTCGCGCTGGTGGGTTACAGCCAGGGCGCGGACGCCGCCGGTGATCTCGCCGCGGAGATCGGTACCGGGCTCGGTGCGATCCGACCGGAGAGCATCGCGGGCGTCGGGCTGATCTCCGATCCGCGGCGGGCGCCCGGTGATATCCAGGTCGGCCCGCCCGCGCCGGGCGCCGGTGCCGGGGGCCCCCGGGTCGGTGGATTCGGCTGGGTCAGCGACCGCACCCGCACGGTGTGCATTCCCGACGACCTCTACTGCGCCACGGCATCCGACGATTTCGTCACCCGGTTCGCCGGTTTCCTCGCGCAGAGCTCCGACGCGAACCCGGCCAATATCTGGCGTTACCAGCTGGAGGTCGGCGCCATCGTGAGCGATCTGATCTCCAAGGGTGGATTGCCCACGCTGCAGGCCCAGCTGACCCGCGGCGCCAACGAACAGCGGGTCAAGGATCTCGACACCTTCTACCGGTCCGAGTCGCATGTCGCCTACGGCAGCTACAAGGTCGGCGGCGGCCAGACGGCGCTGTCGTGGATGCACAACTGGATCGCCGGAATGGCCTGATCAGCCGGAAATATTGCGGGGCAGCAATTCCCAGACGTGTCCGTTCTCGTTCACGGTCGCCGCGGTGCGGCGACCGGTCCGGGAGAACAGGACCCGGGTGATCGAGCAGTAGTCGATCGGGAAGGTCAGCGGCCGGGCCAGACCGAGAATGTCCTGCAGAGTGACATTGATGACGCCGCCGTGCGCGAACACCACCACGGTGTCGGCGGCGGGGGTGGTGGAGGCGATCTCGGTGATCGCGTCGTGCACCCGGTGGCGGAAGGCGTCGGCATCGATCTGTACCGGTAGCTGCCCGGCCTTGATCCGGTCGTAGGCGTCCCGGAACTCCACCTTCGCGTCCTCGATCGGGATATAGGAGGGCAGGTCCCGATCGTATTCGGCCAGGTCCTCCATGATGTCCACGTCCAGCCCGAGCTTCGCGGCCGTCGGCGCGGCGGTTTCGCGGGCCCGGCGTTGCGGGCTGCTGATCACCCGGACGATGCGGTGGGGTTCCAGGGCTGCCGGTACCCGTTCGGCCTGTTCCGCGCCGATGGGCGCCAGGCCGGGGTCGGCCGCCTGCCCGGCATTGTCGACCCGGAGCGGCTGGCCATGGCGAACGAGTATCAATTGCACGGGTCCACTCTGCCGCATCGGACCCGCGGATCGGCAGCGAGGTGGTGCCCCGCCGGCCGCTCGAGAACTCCGTGGCCCCGAGCCGGTCGAGAACGCCGAGCCGGTCGAGGTCGGTGATGGTGGACGCTTCGGCGGTCACGCAACGCGGCAGGGCCCGGTTCGCGCCGTGATCGCGGCGAACCGGGCCCTGGGTGCGAGCGGATTACTGCCAGGTGGGCGGATACGGCGGCTGGCCGCCCTGCGGAGGATTGGGATAGTTCGGGTCGGAGGGGTAACCGCCCTGCTGCGGGTATCCACCTTGCGACGGGTAGCCGCCCTGCTGCGGGTAACCCTGCGGAGGCTGGCCGGGCTGGGGGAACTGGCCCGAGGAATTGTTGTCGTTCTTCTTCTTACGGGCCAGCAGGATGACACCGACGATGATCGCCACCACGAGCACGCAGCAGATGAGGCCGAACAGGCCGAAGCCGCCACCTTTGCCCTTGCTCCGCTTGCGGGCGGTGAACTCGACCGCGGACGCCAGCGTATCGGTGTCGGCCCACGCCGAATAGTCCACCTGACCGGCGTGGGTGAGCAGGTCCACGTAACTCAAATCTAACCCCGTTCCGAAGGAAGGCCCCTCCTCCCGGGGCCGAAGTCACTACACCGTAGTTCCCCTGGGAGCAGGCTGGAAACATTCCAAACGACCTGTACTGGGGAGGCGCCTCGTCATCGGGGCCTGACCAAGGGGAACGGCTGGGTCTCCCGGAGCGCGCGCCCGGTCAGCAGCATGATCACCCGGTCCACGCCGAGCCCGAGACCGCCGGTCGGCGGCATGGCGTGTTCCAGAGCGCACAGGAATTCCTCGTCGAGTTCCATGGCCGCCTGTCCGCCGTCGGCCGCGAGCCGGGACTGGGCGGCCAGGCGCCGCCGCTGTTCCACCGGGTCGGTGAGCTCGCTGCACCCCGACCCGAGTTCCACGCCCCACGCCACCAGATCCCAGCGTTCGGCCAGGGCGGGGTCGCGGCGGGCCGGGCGGGCCAGCGGCGATACCGAGCTCGGGAAATCGGTGTAGAAAGTGGGTTCCCCGGTGGCCTCCACCACCAGTCGTTCATAGAGGGCGTAGACCGTGCGGCCCTCGTCCCAGCCGGGTTGCTGGACGATATCGGCCTTCTCGCACAGCTCCCGCAGGTCCGAGAGGGAGGTACGGGGCGTGATATCCACACCGACCTCCGCCGACAGCGCCTCGTACACCGACCGCACCCGCCATTCGCCGGAGATGTCCATCGCGTGCAGCGAACCGTCCGGGGTCGGCCGCATGGCTGTCATCGAATCGTTGGCGGCCAGTGCGGCCTGCTGCACCAGCTGCCGGCACAGCGTCATCATGCGCCGATGGTCACTGTGCGCCTCGTAGGCCTCCAGCACGGTGTACTCGGGCAGGTGGCGGGTATCGGCGCGGGTGTTGCGGAAACCCGGGCCCACTTCGAACAGTTTCTCGACACCGCCGACACACAATCGTTTCAGCGCCGGCTCCGGAGCGGCCCGCAGATGCAGATCGGTGTTGTCGGTATCGATACGGGTGCGCAGACTCCGGGCGGCCGCGCCGCCGGGGCTGTGCTGCAGTACCGGCGTGGTGACCTCCAGGAACCCGCAATCGTGCAGGGCATCGCGCAGGGCCCGCAGCACGGCACTGCGCCGGGCCAGCAGGTCGCGCGCTTCCCGGTCGATCATGAGATCCAGGTAGCCGCGCCGCATACGGACCTCGGGGTCGTGGAGGCCGCGCCATTTGTCGGGGAGCGGGTGCAAGCATTTGCCGAGCATCCGCCAATCCGCGACCAGCAGGGAGAGTTCACCGCGTCGGCTGTATCCCAGCTGACCGCTGACCGACACCAGATCCCCGAGGTCTACGAGTTCACCGAATTCGTCGAGGCGTTGCCGGCCGAGCCGGTCGCGGTCGAGCAGCAGCTGGATATCCCCGGTCCAGTCCCGGACCACCGCGAAGATCACGCCGCCGTAGTCACGGCGGCGCAGCAACCGCCCCGAGACGCGCACCGTCGTGCCGCGCGGTGTCCGGCGGGCGGCGGCCACCGTATGTGTCGGCGGGAACGGCAGGGGATAGGGGTCGATATTCGCGGCGGCGAGCCGGTCCAGCTTCTCGGTGCGCACCCGTACCTGTTCGGGGCGCTGGATGACGATCGGCTCCGATTCACCCGCCGCCGGCCCGGTATTCGTGCCGGCGCGTACCGGGACCGGATGTTCCGGTGCGGCGCGGTGGCGGCCGGTATGCGTGAAGGCCGTGGGCCTACCGCCTGCCCGGGCCAGTAGACCTTCGGCGCGCGCCGCGGCGATGGCGATCCATGGCAGGTCGCGCGCGGAATCGCACAGCACATACCGGGGATCCCAGCGCGGCTGGTACCGCATACTCGCGCGGTGCAGCTGGGCCAGCTGCCACCAGCGCGAGAACGCCAGCGGCAGGGTGCGGGCGCCGCGCAGGAACCCGGCCGCGGTGTGTAGCGCGGCCGCGCGCTTCCGGGATGTCGCCGGTACGTACTCGCGTGCCGCCGCCTCGAACACCGACCGGAACAGGGTGAAACTCAGCGAAACCTGGTGGACACCGTGCTGTTCGGTGCGCAGTGCCAGTTCCGCGATCAGCAGGTCGGTCGTCTCTGTGGTGCTGCCCGGCGCGCGACGCAACAATTCCACTGTGGCACCGGACTTTCCCCAGGGCACCAGAGACAGTATCCCCAGCACCCGGTCGTCGGCGTCGACGGCCTCCACCAGCAGGCAGTCACCGTCGCGTCGGTCGCCGAGCCGGCCCAGCGGCAGCGGATAACCGCGTTCGGTCTCGCTGTGCCGCCAGTTCTCGGCACGTACCGTGAGCCCGGCGAGTTCGGCGGTCCCGATATCGCGGTGCCGGCGGATCCGCACTGTCACACCTTCTTTGCGGAGCCGGGTGACCGACTGCCGTACCGGCGCCAGTTCCGGCGCGGCCAGCGAGAAGCCGCGGGTGTCGAGGACGGCCTCCGCGCCGGCGGCCACCGCGGTGAGCCCAGCGCGCTGGTAGACGGGTACGGCGGATTCGCTCGCTCCGATCACCGCGACCCGCCAGCCGAAAGTACGGGCGTGGCGTTGCCATGTCTCGATCGCCTGCGGCCACGAGTCGCGCGCGCCGATCGGATCGCCGAGGGCAAGGCAGATCCCGTACTCCACTCGATAGCCGATGGCCGCTCTGCCGTTCGGCGTGAAGATCAGGGTGCGGTCCCGGCGGGTCGCGAAATAGTCGATAGAGCCGGCGGGATCCGCTCCCGCCAGCAGTTCGCGCAGCGCCGACTCGTCGGCGTCGGTGATCGCGTACTCGGTGCGGTGGGTGCGGCGCAGGACCACGGCGCTCGCCCCGAACGCCAGGGCGCCGAAGAGCCCGACCAGGAACTGGGCCGGAAAAGACGGTATGCCCGCGGTTTCCGGTGAACCGGGTATCAGGCGCACGGTGAGGTCGGTGACCACCCATATCGCGCGCTGCGCGGTGGACGGCAGTGTTCCCGGCAGCACCTGGACCACGCCCCACCCGGCCACGGCTGCGATCGGCAGGCCGGCGGCCAGGGTCACCGCGGCCGGGCGCAGCGCGCAGGGACGGACGCGGGCGGCGAATTCCGCGCGGCTCAGGATCAGTACGGTCAGCGCGACCAGGTGGACGAGCGCGGCCACCGCGGCATGCCGGTCGTGCGCGCGCCCGAGTTCGGCCAGGTTCGCCGGGATCCAGCTCGCCAGATAGAGCACCAGCGCCCACCAGGCGATTCGCTTGCGCCCGACCAGCCCGATCGTCAGCAATCCGGTCAGCCCGGCCCACAGCAGGTTCGTATCGGGCGCGTACAGGTAGTAGCGGTCCAGGTAGTGGCGGACGCCGGCGAGCGCCGCCGACAGTGCCGGGGAAAGACTCCACAGTAGGCAGGCGGCCGTGAGGACACCCGTCACCAGCGTCGCGACACGCGGTATCGCCACGACCCGCCCGGGTGTGCCGGATGGGCCGGGTGGTGCGGGGTCGCGCGGTTCCTGCGTGGATATCACGGCTCCAGTCTGCCGCCAGGAATCACCGGATCATGGCTGTGGCCCGGCGTGTTAGTGGTATATCGCGTCGGAAACGCATGTATTTCCCTGTGCGCGGGCGCGGTTGGCCGATATGGGAAACCGGGTCCCGGGCGTGGCGCGCGCGGTAGTCGTGAAATGCCGGAAATGTCTTGTTGTTCCGTGTCCGGTGTCATCTGTCCGGCGGCTGTGCGGGGCCGGTCGGAAAGCGCCGTGACCGGGGGAGTAAGCATGAACCCATGTCGGATCCCATCGATGTGCCGATCGACGACGGCGCTATACGGCTCGGGCAGTTCCTGAAACTGGCCAATATGATCGAATCCGGGTCGGAGGCCAAAACCGTGATAGCGGCCGGTCTGGTGCGCGTGAACGACGAGGTCGAATTGCGCCGCGGACGGCAGTTGCAGGTGGGGGATGTGGTCGCCATCGCCGGCCACTCCGCCAGAGTGAGCGGCGGCTAGGCCCCGTCCCGGCCGGCGTCGGGCGGCGGCGATCAGGACTCGGCGCGGACCACGATTCCGTCGTGGTCGCTGTAGAGCATTTCGCCGGGAACGAAGGTGACGCCACCGAACTCGACCGGGACGTTCTTCTCGCCGCTCCCGGTCTGGGTGCTCTTGCGGGGGTTGGTGCCCAGCGCCTTCACGCCGATACCGAGGGTTCGCAGGATCGCGGAGTCGCGAACCGCCCCGTTCACCACGACCCCGGCCCAGCCGTTGTCGACGCCGCGGCCGGCGATGATATCGCCCACCAGCGCGGTGTGTACGCTCGCGCCGCCGTCGACGACCAGGACCTGCCCCGCGCCGGGTTCGCCGAGTGTCTGTTTCACCAGCAGGTTGTCCTGGAAGCAGCGGATCGTGGTGATCCGGCCGGAGAAGACCTGGCGGCCGCCGAACTGGATGAACTGGGTGTCACAACTGCGGATATCGGGCCCGATCTCGTCGGCGAGATCCGCGGTGGCCACCTGCTGCTCTGATTCGGTCACGTTTCCGATTGTGCCGGGTGCGTACCGGCGACGCCCATCAGCCCCCGGGACCGGGTTCCATCATTCGCGCGTCGTGGCTCTGCCGGCGATAGCGCAGATTGTATATCTCACGGTCGCAGTCCTTGCATTTCTCGTGGTCGACCAGGTCCGGGTCCAACCCGTGCTGGACCAGCCGGTACCGCCGCCACACGTAGGTCAGCGCGATCGTGAAGATGATCAGCGGAACGATCATCATGACGATCAGGCCCAGCTTGAGTGTCATGGGTCCCGGGAACAGCAGGATCAGCACGAAGAAGGGGATGATCGGACCGACGAAGCGGATCAGGTAGCGCTCCATCGCCCCGCGGCCGACGACGTCCTGGACCACCCACGGGTGCAGCTCCGCGGGCAGTTCGCCGCCGAGATCGTAGGCGATCCGTTGTTTGAAGGTCGGCTTGTCCATAGCTCCAGGCTATGCCCGTGTGATATCGCTCACCAGGGTGAATCGGGCTTCGCTCAGCCCCGGCCGTGCCGTCGTTCGTAGGCGGCGCGCTCGCGTTCGGCCCGGCGGCGGACGTCGGCGTCCGCCAGCGCCGGGTCCAGGCCGTGCTTGGCCAGCCTGTTGCGCCGGAAGACGTAGGTCAGCGCCACGGTGAAGTAGATCAGCGGCAGCAGGAGCAGCGCCATCATCGACGCTCCTATCCACAGCGGGCCGGGAACCAGCAGGAACAACAGCAGCACCAGCACCAGCGGCATCAGCATCCGCACCAGATAGCGGCGGGTCGCGCCCGGTCCGGTGAGGTCGTTCAGCACCCAGTCGGAGTACTCGGCGGGCAAGGCGCGACCACAGATGTACCCCATCCGCTGGAACATATTCGGGGCACCGGCAGCCATGCACCCAAGGCTATCCCGTGATGGCCAGGGACGCTGCCAGCCCGAACACCACCGCCATCACCGCAACCTCCATCACCGCCCGCCGCAGCGAGCCCGCCGCCGACATCTGGTGCCGGGCCGCCGCGACCACCCAGCTCCGCCGCCACCACCAGCCCAACGCCAGCAGGACCGCCAGCAGCGCCGTCTTGGCGAGCATGATCCGGCCGTAACCCGTGGTGAAGAACGGCGTGATACCGCCCAGGCGCACCAGGCCGTTGATCACGCCGGTCAGCGCCACGGCGGCGATCATGGGCAGCGCGACCGCCGAGTACCTGGGCAGTGCGTCGGCCCACCCGCGGCGTCCACGCACCACCAGGGCCAGTGCCAGCAGCAGGCCCAGCCAGGTCGACGCCGCCAGCGCGTGTACTCCGGCCAGTACCGAACCGGCCACTTGCTGCGACATATGTCCGGTGATCGGCCGCAGGGTCACGCTGACGGCGGCGAACACCAGCACCAGGTCCGGGGTGCGCTGACCGGGCCGCCGGAAGGCGACCGCGGCGTACACCGCGATCGCCCCGGTGGCCAGCAGGATGGCCAGCCCGATCTGGCCCGCGCTGATCCGCGTCAGGTAGGTGCCGAAATCGGCCGGGCTCAGGGCGGTCACCCCGGAACCGACCACCTCGCCGGCGGCGAAGACCAGGGTGACGAATTCCAGGCAGCACCACAGACCGGCCAGGACCGCCACCATCCGCCAGGGGAGCTCGATCCGGTCGGCCAGCCGGGGCAGGGCCGCCAGGCCGAGCACCGCGGCACCCGCGATATCGGCGCAGTAACGCACGGCCGAGGCCGCCGGAACCCCGGCGAGTGCCCACGCCAGCAGCACCCCGAGCAGGCCCGCCGGTATCACGAGGCCGAGCGTGAACCGGTCGTCGGTTCCGCTCGGGAGAGCGCTTCTCACCGCTGGTTCTTGCCCTTGCCCAGGTTCGAGCCGAACAGTGCGAAGGCGAGACCGCCGCCGAACAGGACTATCGCACCCACGATGTACACCCAGACCGGAATCCCGCCGTCCGAGCCACCGCTCGCGCCGCGGGTGTTCGCGGCCGGGCCCGGGGTGCCGTCACCCGCCTTGCTCAGCGTGAAAGCGCGTTCACCGTTGACCACGTGACCGTCGGCCGAGGTGACCCGGAAAGCCATCCGGTATTCACCGGCCGGGCCGAGTTCGCCGACCTCGACGCTGAGAGTCCTGCCGTCGACGACCGGCTCACCTTTGGACCACAGGTTGCCGTCCGGGCCCACCACGGTCATGGCCGGGAAGTCGGGCTGCAGGGGTTCGTTGAAGGTGATGGTGGCGCGCTGCGGCCCCACCTCGACGGTCGCGCCGTCCGCGGGGTCGCTGCCCACCACCGCGGAATGGGCCGCGGCGGGTCCGGCCAGTGCGCCCAAGGTCACCATGAGCAGGGTGGCGACCAGCGCGAAGCGGCCGCCCCATCGGGTCGTGCGGTGGTTCATCGCCGGCTCCGGACCACCGCGCCGACGCCGGCGCCCAGCGCCAGTGCGCCCAGCGCCAGTCCCAGACCGCCCAGCCAGCGAGCGGTGGTGTCCTCGTCGTTGTCGGCGGGCGCGGCGGCCGCCTCGTCACCGTGGTCACCGTGGTCACCGTGATGGGCTTCGGCACCGGACAGCGTAACGACGGGCGCGGGGTGTTCGACCGAATCGTGGTCGCCGGGTTCGTTCCAGCGCACGACGGTGCCGTCGCTGTAGGTCTGCTCGGCCGGGAAAGCGACCGACTCCGAGTCGGGGAACGGCCCCAGCGATACCGCGAAGCGCTGGAATTCGCCCGGCCGGATACCGGGGGAGCCGGGGTCGGCGGTCCAGGTGACGGCGGTGACCTGATCCTTGTCGTTCCGGTCGATTTTCACGGTCCAGCCGGGCACCGGCTCGGTACGCGCGGTGGAGAACCCGGGCACGGTGATCCGCACCGAGGTGGTGGCGGCGGTATCCGATTCGGTCGGGACGCTGAAGGTGGCGACCGCGCCGTGCCCGGGTTCGGCGTCGGGTGCGGAAACGCTCACGTGCGCGGTGGCGGTACCGGCCGCGGCCAGTACGAAACCCGCGGCGAAGGTCGCGGTCAGACCACGACGCAGGACGGGGGAGATCCCGTGGGACATGTATTGGAAGCTTTCTCTCCGAGGGAAGGGATCGCGGGGTCGGTGCGCGCGGGTGGTGCGCGCGGACCCCGCCCTCCCCATGGAGAGCGGTGGACCGTGACCTGGCCGGTCGTGGCGGTATGGACTCGGGGTCGGCCCGGGGCCGGGCGTGGCGGTTCGAGCAGCGCACGCAGGGCCGAGGAGGCGCAACGGTAGAGGCGTTCGGCCGCGGTGATCGCCAGCGCGCAGACCGCGACGGCGAGCAGGTGGAAGGCGATCATGGTCGACCCCGGGAGAGCTTCCGGGGCGGTGTCGCCGGGGGTGTCGTGGTGGCCGGTGAGGCCGGTCAGCGCCCAGTGCCCGGCGAACTGCCCCACCGCGAGAGCGATCAGGGTGCCCGGGCCGGCCCGGAACCGGCCCGATCCGCCGAGGATCGAACCGGCCGCCGCACCGGTCACCAGAGCGGTCAGCAGGAGTAACGCCGTTCCGGCGGAGGTCGGGTACCCGCCGCCCGCGACGCCGTGCGCGGCGACGGCCAGGATCGCGGTAGTCGCGCCCACCACACAGCCCCGCAGTGGTGCGGGGATCGGGTACGCGCTGGGCATCGCGGGCTTTCGGATTCGGCCGACCACACCGGGCCCGGCTGGTCGAGGAAGTGGGCAGGGCTGTGTCCATGGTCGCGGACCGGTCCACAGCCCGCGCATCCGGCCCGGGAATCGGGCCGGGAGACCCACTCGATGACAGGCCGGGGTCAGGCGACGCCGAGACGAGCGAGGACGTCCGCCTCGATCCGGGACAGCTCGGTGGTGATCGACGCGTACACCGACCGCCGCCGCCCGGCGGGCAGCTGGTCGGCGGTGCGGACGGCGGCGGTGAGCGCGTCGAGCCGGTCACGGGCGTCGGCGACGAACTGCTGGGTGTCCTTACCGGACCGCCCGTCCGCGATCTTGTCCAGCGCGGCTTCGGTATTGCCGATCCGTGCCTGTAGCCGGCCACCGTGCCCGGCGTAGTCGCCGAGCTGGCTCACCCCCACTCCGAGTTGCCTGGCGCGGCGCGCGTCGAGCTGTCCGCGCAGATACGTCGCGCCGCGGTAGGCCAGTGGGGCGAGCACCGGAACCAGCACCCGTGCCACCCCGATGTACTTCCTGATCTGGGCCGGGCCGAACGGATCCCGTTCCGCCCGTGCGGCCGCTTTGAGGGCCGCCTTCTCCTCGGCCTGCAGGGTGGCGACCTGCGCCTTGGCGACCTTGCGCTGGGAACGGGCTTCCGCCCGTTGGCGTTTCCGATCGTTCTTGGCGCCGAGCTTTGCCTCCATGGCGGCCTTGTGCTTGAGAGCCTTGGCCTCGGCCCGCCGACTCGGCCGCCGTTTGCGCTTGGTGAACAACCCCATCGAAGGCCCTCCGTAATGCTGGTTCGCTACGGCGATACGACACGGAAAACCGCACCGTCCACCCGTGTCACACGGTTCGCCGACACCCTATCGGGTTACCGGCCGCGACGGCGAGAGACGCTGCCCGCGACGGTGCGGCGGCGCTGTTCCCGCATGCTCGATTGGGTGGACTGTCGGGGCCAGGGACCATACTGCTTGCGTGCAACCGGGCAGTGTCGACAGCGAAGACCCCTCCCACGCCGATCGTGAGCGGCGGGAGTCCGTCGCGCCCACCGGGCGGGGCACCGCCGGGGCGGGGCGGCTCGCGTTCCTCGACGCCCGGGGTCTGATCGGCTGCCGGCACCGGCTCGGAATGGATGCCGCGCACCCGGAGGTGCTCGCCGAGGTGCGCGAGGACACGGGGGTGCAGCAGCGCCGTGCGGCGGCGCAGGCCCATCGCGAACGGGTCCGCGACACGCTGGTCGCGGCCGACCCCGAGGGCTGGGTGATCATCGACCCGGCACTGCCGGCGAGCGCGCGTGCCGAGGCCACGTTGCGTGCCTGCGCGGCGGGAGCGCCCCGGATCTGGGGTGGTCTGCTGCCGCAGGAGCCCGATACCGGGCGCCGCGGTGGCGCCGAGATCCTGCTGCGCGACGAGCGCAGCAGCGGCTATATCCCGGTCATCGTGGTCAACCACAAGGTGACCGACCCGCGCCGACCCGATCCGGCCGAGTTCCACCCGTCGACCTCGGATCTGTTCTCCTGGAATCCGGTCCCGGACCGCGCCCGCAAACTCCGCCAGCAACCCCGCGACCAGCAGCGGCTGGCCCATGTGTACCGGATGCTGGAGCGTCACGGGCTGGCGCCGGCCGCCCGGGTCGGCGGGGTCATCGGTTTCCATTTCGACCGGATCCTCGTCCACGACCTGACGGCGATCCTCCCCGACTACGACAGCCGTTTCGCCGACCGGATCGCGGTCGTGCGTGGGCAGCTGGAAACCGTGCCGTCGAAGGTGCCCGAATGCCGTCAGTGCATCTGGTGGACCCGGGGCGCCGAGGGCGGGTGCCAGGCCTGGTTGAACGAGCATCGCGACGTGAGCGTGGTGGCGCCGGGCTCGCGCGCGGAGGTGTTGCGCGGGCACGGGGTGCGGACCATCGACGAACTGGCCGCCTGGTCGGGGCCCGAACCCGAGGACTGGCAGCACGGGCCGTTCGAGGAAGCCGTGGTCACCGCCCGGGCATGGCTGGTGCAGGCACCGCTGGTGCGCCGGTTCGACCAGGTCTGGGTGCGCCGGGCCGATGTCGAGGTGGACGTCGATCTGGAGAGCTACCAGGAGGAGGGCGCCTACCTGTGGGGGACCCTGCTCGACGGCCGGTACCGGGCGTTCGTCACCTGGGATCCGCTACCCACCGAGGACGAGGGCCGCTCCTTCGGCGAATTCTGGACCTGGCTGATGGAGGTCAGGGCCCAGGCCCTGACCGCCGGGAAGACCTTCGCCGCGTACTGCTATTCGCGCAGCGCCGAGGACAAATGGCTCTACGAGTCGGCGCGGCGGTTCGCCGGGCGTCCCGGGGTGCCGACCGAAGCCCAGGTCACCGAGTTCGTCGATTCGATCCAATGGGTCGATATGTTCCAGGCGGTCACCGATCAGTTCATCTGCCCGAGCGGTAAGGGACTCAAGAAGATCGCACCCGTGGCCGGTTTCGCCTGGCGCGATCCCGAGGCGGGCGGGGAGGCGTCGATGAGCTGGTATCGGCGTGCCGTCGGTTACGACGCCGAGCCCGACCTCACCCAGCGCACCCGGTTGCTGGAGTACAACGAGGACGATGTCCGGGCCACCGCGGTGCTGCGCGAGTGGATGAACCCCCGCGTACCGCGGGAGCGCAGCGCCGAACGCGAGGTCCCCGCGCTGAGCGACTTCGCCGCGCCGCCCGGAACACAGCCCGGCCTGTGGACGAGTGCCGCACAGGCTTGATTACCATTGGCCAGCGTGACAGAGCACGTCGAACAACTCGAGTTCCAGGCCGAGACCCATCAGCTGCTCGAGCTGATGATCCACTCGGTCTACTCCAACAAAGACACGTTCCTGCGGGAGCTGATCTCGAACGCTTCCGACGCGCTGGACAAGCTGCGGCTGGAGTCCTACCGGGACAAGGATCTGCACGTAGACACCGACGACCTGCACATCGAGTTGGAGGTCGACAGGGATCAGCGGATCCTCACCGTCCGGGACAACGGCATCGGCATGTCCCGTGCCGAGGTGGTGGACCTGATCGGTACCCTCGCCAAATCCGGTACCGCCGAGGTGCGCCGGAAATTGAACGAGGCGAAATCCGAGGCCGCTGCCGGGGAGCTGATCGGCCAGTTCGGTATCGGCTTCTACTCGACCTTCATGGTCGCCGACAAGGTGGCGCTCACCACCCGCCGGGCGGGCGAGACCACCGGCACCCGCTGGGAATCGACCGCCGGATCCGGCACCTACACCATCGAAACCCTCGACGAGGCCCCGCAGGGGACCGCCGTCACGCTGCACCTGAAGCCGGCGGACCCCGAGGATCATCTCTTCGACTACACCCAGGAATACAAACTCCGCGAGATCGTCAAGAAGTACTCCGATTTCATCGCCTGGCCCATCCGGACGCAGGTCGAGCGCACGGTCACCGAGGGCGAGGGTGAGGAGAAGGAGGAGAAAACCGTCGTCGAGGAGCAGACGCTCAACTCGATGAAGGCCCTCTGGACCCGCCCGCGCAGCGAAGTCTCCGACGAGGAATACCAGGAGTTCTACAAGCACGTCAGCCACGCCTGGGATGAGCCGCTGGAGATCATCCCGCTCAAGGCCGAGGGCACGTTCGAGTATCAGGCGCTGTTGTTCCTGCCCTCGCAGGCGCCGTTCGATCTGTTCACCCGCGAACACAAACGCGGTGTGCAGCTCTACGTGAAGCGCGTGTTCATCATGGACAACTGCGAAGAGCTGATGCCCGAGTATCTGCGCTTCGTCAAGGGTGTGGTCGACGCGCAGGACCTCTCGCTCAACGTGTCCCGGGAGATCCTGCAGCAGGACCGGCAGATCCAGATGATCCGCAAACGTCTGGTCAAGAAGGTGCTGAGCAGCGTCAAGGATCTGCAGGGCGCCGAGGACCAGGCGAAGTACCGCACCTTCTGGCAGGAATTCGGGCGGGTGCTCAAGGAGGGCCTGCTCTCCGACTTCGACAACCGGGAAACCATCCTGGAGGTGTCGTCCTTCGCCTCCACCCACTCCGACACCGAGGCGACCACGCTGGCGCAGTACGTGGAACGGATGCCCGAGGGGCAGGACGCCATCTACTACATGACCGGTGAATCCCGGGAGCAGGTGGAGAAGTCGCCGCATCTGGAGGCATTCCGCGCCAAGGACCGCGAAGTGCTGATCCTCACCGATCCGGTGGACGAGATGTGGGTCGGCTCGGTCACCGATTTCGACGGTAAGCCCTTCCAGTCGATCGCCAAGGGCGAGGTGGATCTGGAGACGGAGGAGGAGAAGAAGGAATCCGAGGCCCTGCGCGAACAGCAGGACAAGGATTTCGCCGAGGTGCTGACCTGGCTGGGCAAAACCCTCGAGGACAGCGTCAAGGAAGTCCGCCTGAGTTCGCGCCTGACCAGTTCGCCCGTCTGCCTGGTGGGTGACGTGTTCGATATGACTCCGATGCTGGAGCGGATGTACCGGGCGTCGGGTCAGGAACTGCCGCAGTTCAAGCGGATCCTCGAACTCAACCCCACCCATCCGCTGGTGACCGGTCTGCGCGACGCCTACGACACCCGCAAGGACGACGCCGACGCGGGTAAGGTTCCCGAACTCATCGAGACCGCCGAACTCCTGTACGGCACGGCGGTGCTGGCCGAGGGCGGGGAACTGAAGGATCCGGCCAAATTCGCGCAGATTCTCGCCGACCGGCTGACGCGTACGCTCTGAGGGGTTCGGCCGGGCTTCTTCCGTCCGCGGAGCGTTTACGGCAGTAGGCGAGCGCGGACGGCGGACGCCCGGCTGTGCGGGGAGACCGTGGCCGCTGTCGCGGTCTCCCGGTACGCGCTGAGGTAGTTGCCGTTCGCCGACGCCGAAATTCGACGCCGCGTTCTCCATGTTCGGGCTGATGTTCTTCCCGGACCGGCCGCGCGGATTTCGCCGAACTCTTCCGGGTATTGCGGCCCGGCGGGGTCGCGGTGGTGTCGAGTTGGGCGCCTGCCGACCGGTCGACCTGGATGCAGATGTCGTGGCGTGCGCTCGGCTCCGCCGATCCGGATATCCGTCCACCGGCGCCGAACCCCGAAAGTTTGGAGAATCCCGGGGTATTCGAGCGTGAGATGCGCGCGGCGGGGTTCGAACGGGTCTCCGTGGTGCCACATACGGTGGAGATGGTCTTCGCCGATGCCGACGCACTGCTCGACCGCCTCACCCGCGGTATCGCGCCCCTGGAGTTGATGCGGCGCAGTATCGGCGACCGAGCGATGGCCGAGCGTATCGAAGCCATGCGCTCCTACCTGACCGAGCATTACCGGCCGGGCAGCCCGCTGACCACCACCGCGTATCTCGGGGTCGGCTACCGGTAAGGGTTGTGCGCCGCCCGGGCGTGTACGGCGCGGGTCGGCAGCGCGGCGCGCTGCCGGGCGCAACGTCGAACAGCCTTGGCCGCATAGGTTTTCACCGGCATCCTCACCTGCGGTTTGTAATGCGTCAAGGGTTGTGGGCGATTGATCGTCCGGGACACGCGAACCGTGTTCCGGATAGGAGACCGATCATGTCGACCACCAGTGCGGCGCGCCGCGGATTGCGCCACACCTCGCTTCGGATCGCGTTGCTCGGCGCGCTGATCGCCACACCCGCGCTGGTGGCGATACCGGCGTCGGCGGAAACGGGTGCCGGCCGGATCACGACACATTTCGCTCCTGTCTCCGAGGACAACGACACCTTCGGCTACGACAAGGACGGTTACGACAAGGACGGCTACGACCGGTTCGGTCGCGACCGCAGCGGTTACGACAAGGACGGGTTCAACCATTCCGGCTACGACCGTGACGGCTACGACGAGGACGGGTTCGACTTTTTCGGCTACGACCGTGACGGCTACGACGAGGACGGGCTCGACAGTTTCGGGCGCGACCGGGCCGGGTACGACCGTGACGGCTACGACCTGTGGGGTTACGATCGCCGCGGGTTCGACCGCGAGGGGTACACGCGCGCGGGCTGCCGTGTCGACGGCAACGACCGGGAGTCGGCAGACCGTGCGGTCTGCGATGCATGGCGGGCGCGCTTGGCCGACCGGCAGCGCCCACCGACCGGCAGCGCCGGCTGACCCGCATTCGGTACGCGCACCCGGAGAACGAACGCCCGCCGCCCCGGATTTCCGGGACAGCGGGCGTCGTTGTACAGCCGAGGACTACCGCGGCGCCATGCGCAGCGCGCCGTCCATGCGAATGGTCTCGCCGTTGAGGTAGTCGTGTTCGACGATGTACTGCGAGAGCTGGGCGTACTCGTCCGGCCGGCCCAGCCGGGACGGGAACGGCACACCGGCCTCGAGGCCCTGCCGGTATTCCTCGGTGACACCGGCCAGCATGGGGGTGTCGATGATGCCGGGGGCGATGGTGTTGACCCGGATACCGAACTGCGCGAGGTCACGGGCGGCCGGCACGGTCATACCGTGCACGCCGCCCTTGGACGCCGAGTACGCGATCTGGCCGATCTGGCCCTCGAACGCGGCCACCGACGCGGTGTTGATGACGACACCGCGCTGCCCGGCTTCGTCCACGGCATCGGTCTTGGCGATGGCATCGGCGGCCAGGCGCATCACGTTGAAGGTGCCGAGCAGGTTCACGGTGATGACGGTGCGGAACAGCTCCAGATCGTGCGGTCCGTTCTTGGACAGGATGCGCCCGGCCCAGCCGACTCCGGCGCAGTTGACCACGATACGCAGCGGCGTACCCGATTCGACCACCTTGGCGACAGCGGCGGCGACCTCGTCATGGCTGGTGACATCGGCGGCGAGCAGGGTGACCCCGTCGGGGACATTGTCGCCGGCGCGCTCGATCGACTGCGGGACATCGAGCCCGAAGACGGTGGCGCCCAGATCGGCGAAACGCTTGGCGGTGGCGGCGCCCAGACCGGACGCGCCCCCGGTGACGATGGCGGCGGAACCCGAAATCTCCACGATGGTCCTCTCGTTCGTGACAAGCCAGTTGGCCTAACGTCAATTGCACCCTAACCGGTGCGTGCGGAGAGTTCGTGGACGGTCCCCTTGCGCTGATCGGCAAGATCGTACTCAGTAAAGGACCTAGGTCCGGCGCTGCGGAATCTCGGTATCGGCGGCCCCGGCGGCGAGTCGATCCGCGGCCGCACGGCGCGTCCACAGCAGCCGGAGTGCGAGAGCCGCCGCGGCCGGTACGAGCAGGGCGATACCGGCCGCGCCGGCGAGCGCGAGTTCGGGGAACGCGGTGTTCATGCCGGTGAGCGCGCCGATGAACAGGAAGAGCAACCCGGACCCGAAGCCGATGGCGCGTTCGGGCAGGTGTTTGCCCACCAGGATGCCCGCGGCGATGGCCAGGGCATCGGCGGCGACCATGCCGATCGTCGAACCCAGCCAGACCGCCGCCCAGTTGTTGTCGGTGGCCAGCGCCGCGGTGGCGAACATGGTGCGGTCACCGAGTTCGGCCAGCAGGAAGGCCGAGAGCACGACCAAGAAGGGCGCCGTGGTGGCGAACCGTGACGGGGCAGGTTCCTCGTCGTCGTCCGCACCGCTGATCAGCTCGCGCAATGTCCACAGGCCCACGGCGAGGAATGTGATCGATGCCACCGCGGCGATGGCGGTGGTGGGCAGTGCCGCGCCGAGGAAATGCCCGATGGCGACCGATATGACGTGCACCGCGGCGGTGGCGGTGGCAATCCCGCCCAGCACCACCCACCAGCGGTAGCGCAGGGCGAACGTCAGGGCCATGAGCTGGGACTTGTCACCCAATTCGGCCAGAAAAACGATGCCGATGGCGAGCCCGACGGTGGCGATCATCTGACGAATGCTCCCGATCCGCCGGCCGGAAACGGGTTCGCCTCCGGCCGACAACGAAATTGCTGTTCGGCCGAAGGTCTCGCCCACCGGAAGGACCGGTTCACACGACCGGACCCACCGACGAGCGGCGGGTCAGTATGTCGACCGCGTGATTGGGGGCTACTCCCCTTCGTTGCTGGCAACCATACCGCACGCGTTCGGGTGTCGCAATTGAGTAATGGCGAAAAATGGCTTCTGACAATAAGTTTGGTTAAGGTACCGGCATAGTTGGGGGGACCTGATAACCGGTGTCCGGTTGCCCGGAACAGATTTATGGCATCGCTACAGCAAACAGATCGCGAGCCCGGAACCCGGCGTGGGGGGCGGCGACTATCGCAAGGGGGGAAAGCGTCCTGATGAGTCATGAAGCGCCACCGGCCGACGAACAGCCGGATCACCGAAAGAAACGGTGCCGTGAGACCAGACGGAACCCTGACATAACCGGCCGATCGGTAGACTGCCGACCAACGAGAGGATCACTCCAGATGTCGATCGAGAACCGCCTTGCTGTCCTGGAGGCCCAGGTCGTGCAGATCATCAACGAACGGGATCGGGAGCCGGAATCGCTGCGAGCCCTTCGAGCTCGGATCGACAGCAATCACAATGCGGTCCTCGGCGAACTCGGCAGTCTGCACGCGGATGTCCAGGATCTCCGGACGGGCCAGGCCCGTTTCGAGGCCGGACAGACGAAGCTGCGCGGCGATGTCCAGGAGCTGCGCGCCGGGCAGGCAGGGCTCGAGGCCGGACAGAGGAAGCTGCGCGGCGATGTCCAGGAGCTGCGCGCCGGCCAGGCGCGGCTCGAGGCGGGGCAGACGCAATTGCGTGGT
>NZ_JBEXLL010000009.1:0-76517 GCF_040609955.1 Nocardia sp. NPDC004568 | reverse complement strand
GATGTCCAAGAGCTCCGTGGCAGTGTCCAGGAGGTCCGTGGTGATGTCCAAGAGCTCCGTGGCAGTGTCCAGGAGGTCCGTGGTGATGTCCAAGAGCTCCGTGGCAGTGTCCAGGAGGTCCGTGGTGATGTCCAAGAACTCCGTGGCAGTGTCCAGGAGGTCCGTGGTGATGTTCAGGAGCTTCGTGGTGATGTCGAAGAGCTGCGTTCCGGGCAGGCCCGGCTCGAAGCCGGCCAGCAGGCTGTGATGGACAGGCTCGCGGAAGTCTTGTCGAAGCTGCGGTAACCCGCGGACCGGTCGTCTTCGAGGAGCGGGCCGTGGGAGCAGCGACCTGAGCCCGGCGCTCCGGCCGGGCTCGGCGCCCGGCTCAGGCGGCCAGCAGCATGGCCAGCACGGCGGTATCGGGGTCGCTGATCGGGTCCAGACCCACTCGGCTCACCAGCGAGGTGACGGTGCCGTCCGCCTCCGCCTCCGCCCAGGCCGCACGATGCTCGAGCCCGAGGTGGGGCAGGCCGGGCAGTAGTACGCACCCGGAGGCGGCGCCGGTGCACTCGGGTAGGGACGGATTGGTCTCCGCGGGCGGGTGCAGCATGAACAGGGCCGGCGGGATGTGCTCGGCGAACCGGCCGGGCCGTACTCCGTCCTCGCCGAGAACCGGGCCCTCGGCGATCACCAGGCCGACCGTGTCCGGCTCCGGCTCGTCGGGGAGTTCCTCACGGACCCCGAAAACGGTCGAGGTGGTCAGCAGGCCGGGCATGGATGCCACCCGCACGGCGAGTACCAGCAGCTGTGACCATTCTTTGGTGGTGTCGGGCCAGCGCCCGGAGATGACGAACCCGCGCAGCGTGCCGCCGGCGTGGAACGGCGTGACACCGATCGGACTGTTGCTGCGCATGAGGCCTCCCGTGGGGAACCGGGGGCGGCTTTGCCCGTCCTCGAATTGTCGTGGAAGAAGAGGATCGCGCAGAAGGTATCTGGCACACAAGTACCAGAGAGTGCCAATTCGGGCAGAAAAGGCAAAAGACCCGCGGACTCGGCGGCCCGCGGGTCTCCTCCGAACCGGCTGGCTCAGCCGAAGATCAGGCCCTTCGCCTGGCTGGTGGCCTTGGCGAAACGTTCCTGGACGTCGGCCCAGTTGACCACGTTCCAGAAGGCCTTCACATAGTCGGCCTTGACGTTCTTGTACTGCAGGTAGAAGGCGTGCTCCCACATATCGACCTGGAGCAGCGGAATGATGCCGAGCGGCACGTTGGCCTGCTGGTCGTACAGCTGGAAGGTCAGCAGCTTCTGGCCCAGGGTGTCGTAACCGAGCACCGCCCAGCCCGAACCCTGCAGTCCGTTGGCGGCAGCGGTGAACTGCGCCCGGAACTTGTCGAAGGAGCCGAACTGGTCGTCGATGGCGGCGGCCAGTTCGCCGGTGGGCTTGTCGCCACCGTTGGGGGAGAGGTTCTTCCACCAGATGGAGTGGTTGACATGGCCACCGAGGTGGAAGGCGAGGTTCTTCTCGTGCAAGAAGATGGCGCCGTGATCATCGGCTTCGCGCGCGGCTTCGAGCTTCTCCAGCGCAGTGTTCACTCCGGCGACGTAGGTCGCGTGGTGCTTGGAGTGGTGAATCTCGTTGATCTGCCCGGAGATGTGCGGCTCCAAGGCGCCGTAATCGTAATCCAGATCTGGCAGCGTGTACTCAGCCACGAATGTCCCTTCCTTGTCGGGTCGAGTGCGTCCTGTACGGGATGCTCCCGACCATTCGTACACCCGATCGGTCCAACTCGCCCCGACGCCCCACCATTCCACATCGGGTCGAAACCGACCATCCGGGATCGAAGCGACGCCTGCCGCACGGTCCGGTGAAAGCTGCTCCGGATCGGTACGGAGCCGATTCTCGTGCCCGCGCGGCGCGGCGTCGCCTTTCGACTGTCACCCCGTCGCCGCCTCGCGCGGTATCCGGCCGATACACAGCTCGCGCGGCGCCGGGACCGCCCGCTACAGCGGCGGTGCGATACCGGGGTGTGTGGCCCGGGGATCACCTTTGGCGTGTGCGCGCCACCAGCGCTCGGCCCCGGCGACCAGTTCCGGCAGCGGTACGGCCTTGCCTCCGGTGGTCTGTGCGGTGACCGTGTCGAACCACACCCGGATATCGAGGGCCCGGGGATCTATGCCCTCCTCCTGGGAGAACTCCAGTACGTGCCGGGCGATCCCGGTGTCGATGGTGGTATCGAAACTGAGCAGCTCGCTCCACAGGGCCCAGCCGCTGTCGTCCAGGTCGACGAACTCCCAGCCGTGCAGACGGCTACCGCCGAAACTCGCGACGGCGGCGGGTAGACCCGCCAGCTCCAGCGGCAGGACCCGCGGTTCCAGATCGTCCCACCGCTGTATCCGCAACGACGCGGCAATCCTGGTGACTCCCTGGAACACCAGTCGTACCCGTCGGCAACCGGTACCCGATTCCGGTTGCTCTTCCGTTATGCCGGAGATTTGCTCCGGCAGGCTCAGTACCTCGAGGTCGAGCTCCAGTCGTTGTGCCTCGGAATCTATTTCCAATCCCAGGCATCCGGCCTCCGACATCGCCTTGTCGAGGCCGGCCGCGTCCAATCCGTCGAGTAACCCCCTGATGGATGTCATGGCGCCAGATTACCGAGGTCATGGCCGGGAACTGTGGATTTTTGTGGATTTCCGGTTACGGGGGAACCGATCCGGGGGCCCCCGCGTCCAAATCGATATCGGGTCACGCAACGGGGCGTGACCCGATCGAGTGGCCGGGCGGCCGCTCCGGGATTCTTGGAGGGGAGTACCGGATCGGCCGTGCGGTTACATCATTTTTGCAGGTCAGATTGCCTTTCATCGGCTATCTGGGATTATGGTGCGCTGAATGATAGCTGATATCAGCGTCTTTCGTGGTGGGTTATGCGTATAACTCATGAAAATCTGCCGATACCGCCTCCGTGTCGGGCGCATGGCGAGGGGGCGATCCGTCCACGGCGAATACGCCGCATCGTCGGGCGTGTCGGTGTCCCCGTCGCCGCGTCGATCGGCCCCGGGCGCGCCGGTCCGGTCCGAGCGCCCGCTCCCACGAGAGCCGGGCAGCCGCCGAGGTGGTTATGGCAGGATCAGGGGGGTGACGAGCTTCGGAGTCCCGTCGGTACCGGTCGAGGCCGTACCCACTGAATTCGATCATCCGCCCGGGGAGGCGGCTGCCGCCGTCCTGCTCGATGTGCGCGAAGACGACGAGTGGTGGCTCGGCCACGCGCCCGGTGCCGTGCACATTCCGCTCGCCGAGGTGCCCGCGCGCTTCGGCGAACTGGACCCCGACGCCGACCTGTACGTGGTCTGCCGGCAGGGCGGCCGTTCGCTGGAGGCGGTGAAGTTCCTCGCGAACGTGGGTTATGAAGCGGTGAACGTGGCAGGCGGGATGGTGGCCTGGCAGCAGACCGGTCGGCCGCTGACCGCCGAGGGTGACGAGCCCGCGAAGATCTACTGACGAAAAGCGAGGTGCGCGGTGAGTACGGTGGTGCAGCCATGTGCCCGCTGCGGTACGCGCTGGGCGGTGCAGGGTCCGCCTATGCACTGGTGCCCACGCTGCCGCGGGGTGCTGCTCTCGCCGGGGCCGATCGATACCCCACCGGAACGCCGTAACTACCGCTGGGTCGCCCGTCGGCCCGGACGGCCCGGCCACCCGGCACGGGGCGCGGCCACCGGCCGCCCGAACGCCGGGACCCCGCGCTACACGGAGATACCGCGCTGGGGTCTACGGGATCGGCCGGCCGCGGATCGCGACGCGGACCGGCACCGGACCCGCCCACTCAGCACGCTGACCCGCTGGACGCACGCCGCTCTCTTCGCGACGGCCGTACTGTTCGCGGTGTCCGCCCTGGCCGAATCGGTGCGTTACCTGATCCTGCTCCGCAACCGGACCCGCCTCATCGAACCGCCGCTGCTGTGGTTCTCCGACGCCCTGGTGAACACCGCGGCGTTGTTCGCGCTGATCATGGCCCTCGTGGCCGCGGTCGCCACGCTCGGATGGCTGATCGAAATCCGCCGCGCGGCCTTCGCGGCGGCCGGTCGCCGCGACCCCCGCTCACCGCGCATGCTCGCGCTGGGCTGCCTGATCCCGGTGGTGAACCTGATCTGGCCCGGGGTGTTCCTCACCGAGGTGGTATCCGGTCGTACCGACCCGCGAGCCCGGCTCGCGGTCCGCGTCTGGTGGGCGGCCTGGGTGTTCGGTGGTCTGGTCACTGTCGCGGCGCTGTACTGGCGGACCGCGGACTCACTGCAGGCGAAGGCCGACGGTGTGCTCTTCACCGCATTCACCGACGCGGTGGCCGCCGCCGTCGCGGTGCTGACACTGTGGGTTGTGCGCACGCTGGAGGGCCGGGACCTGCGCGGTCGCAGTCGGCTCGCCCGGCGCTGGGTGATCGCCGTCGACCCGGCGACACCGTTGATCGAACCGGTGCACCCGGGGACGACCGCTACGGTGAGCACCGCGGCGGACGCCGACAGCGCCGATTCCCCCGACGGCGCCGATCGAGCACCACAGGAGGTTGTGGCCAAGTGAGCGAGGGCACTGACCAGTCGGTCCAGAACGGCCGCGCGCCGTTCGTGGTCGCGCACCGAGGTGCTTCGGCGGCGCGCCCCGAGCACACCCTGGCGGCCTACGAACTGGCCCTGGAAGAGGGCGCCGACGGGGTCGAATGCGATGTCCGGCTCACCCGTGACGGGCATCTGGTGTGCGTGCACGACCGGACGGTGGACCGTACCTCCACCGGCAGCGGTCTGGTCAGCGAACTGACGTTGGCCGAACTGAAGGAGCTCGATTTCGGTGACGGCGCCCCGGCCGGGGTCCTCACCCTCAGCGAGCTGATCGGGCTGGTGCTGGACTGGCGCAGCCGACCGACGAAACTGTTCATCGAGACCAAGCACCCGGTCCGGTACGGCTCCCTGGTCGAGAACAAGGTGCTGGCGGAATTGCAGCGTTTCGGGATCGCGACCCCGGCGTCGGCGGCCCACTCCCGTGCGGTGGTGATGTCGTTCGCCGCCACCGCGGTCTGGCGGATCCGCCGCGCGGCGCCGCTGCTGCCCACCGTGCTGCTGGGCGAATCCTCGCGTTATCTGGGTGGCAGCGCGGCGACGACAGTCGGGGCGACCGCGGTGGGGCCGTCGGTGAAAACCCTGCGCGAGCACCCGGATCTGGTCGACAAGGCGGCCGCGGCCGGCCGGGCGACCTACTGCTGGACCGTCGACGAGCCCGACGATATGCAATTGTGCGCGGACCTCGGGGTGAGCTGGGTGGCGACCAATCATCCCGGCCGCGCGAAAGCCGTGCTCGCCAACAGTTGAAGTGTGTGGCCTGCGGCTGATCCGGTGTGGTGCCGTGTAGTTTGACCAGCCGTGGGTAAGAGCAAACGCAATAGTCCGAAACCCGGCGGCAACCGGGCCCAGCGTCTGGCCGAACGCCGGGCGGCGTTGCAGGAGGCCGAGCACGCCGTGGTCCGGCCGTTCGAGGGTTTGGCCGCCGAATGCGATCTGGTCGCGCTGCGCGAGTTCGTGCCGTCGGCGACCGCTGAGCTGAAGTTGGCCGAAGGCGTCGCCGCCGAACGTCCCGTGGTACTGGCGACGGTGCTGCCGGGCGCGGTGTCCGCGCTCGTGCGGGCCGGGGATTCGCCCACCGGTTACGTCGGTGTGCAGGTGCAGACGCCGAGTTCGGATCCGGGTGCCGATATCGCCGCGTCCATTCTGTGGACCCAATCGGCCGATCCGGGGGATTCGCTGGCCGTGGCACACGCCGCGCCGGGCGGGCCCACGCTGGCCGATGTGCTGGTGGCCGACGCCGCGCTCGAATTGACCGTGCACCAGGATTTCGACTGGTGGGTGCCCGAGGGGGTGCAGCCCGATCCGCAGATCGCCGCCACCATCGAGCAGGCGAAACAGGCCATCATGCCTTCGGATCGGCTGGATCTCGGGCCGGACGCGATCGGGGCGCCCTGGTGGGTCGACGCGGGCGAGAAAGCCCACCTGCGCTGGGTCCGGCCGGAATCCGAGGACGATCTGATGTTGGCGCTGGCCCGGCTACATGCCGCGGGCGGGTTGCATCTCGGGGAAGGGTCGCGTTTCGCGGGCTCTTTCCGCACCCATGGCCTGCTGGTGCCGGTGTTCGATCTCGACCCCGACCGGCACGTGAGCGAATGGCGCTCTCCGGCCGTGGAGTTCGGCACCCGACTGGCCGACGCGCTGGCCGTCGACACCCCCCTGACACCGGAGCAACGGCGCTCGCGAGACGGTCTCCGGTCACGGCAGGTCACCCTCCGCTGAATAAACCGGAATATTTTTAGAAAAACTCTTCTTTCCGGCGGCGATCTCGGCTAGGTTTCAGAGGTCGCCGTTTCTGGAACCCCCCGGCGACACCACGTCAGCCGACACAACGACCCGGCGCCGGCTGACGTAACGGAGCATCGGCCGCCCGACCTCGGCGCAGTGGGCCGGGACGGCCGATGCTCCAATCATCACCCGGGACCGGCGTCGGCCCGCCGCGTCTCCGCGCTTTCACGGATCCCATCGGCGGGTGTACGCGGACCGTTACCGATCAGACGCTGCCACCGGCGGCCGACGGTGCCCCGGAAACCTTCGACGGATCATCGCTCATCTCACGCGCGATGAACTCCTCCAGATCGAACAGGTTCGAACCCGCCCGGTCGGCGACGGTGAGCAGGGTGGTCATCTTCGCCACTTCCTCCACCTGCTCCTTGAGGAACCACTGCATGAACTGCTCGCCCAGGTAGTCGCCCTCCTCGCGGGCGGTACTGGCCAGCTGGACGATCTGATCCGTGACCGTCTTCTCCTGATCGAGCGCCATCGCGATCGGCTCCCGAGCGTTCTCGAAATGCGACTTCGCCGCATCGATCCCGGTCAGGTCGACACTGATATCACGGTCCAGGAAGTACTGGACGATCATCATCGCGTGATTCCGTTCCTCCACGGCCTGCGCGTAGAAGCGCTTCGCCAGCTGGGGAAGGTCGGCATTGTCGTACCACACCGCGATGGCGATGTACTGGTGCTCGGCATTGAACTCGTGCCGAATTTGATCGTGCAGCAATCCGTGGAATTTGCTGCGGGGGCTCTCCGGATGATTCGACATGCCTTGACATTAACGCCGAAAAGTGAGGCTGTCATCCAAGTGTAGCCTTATTGAGGATAGTGTTGCCTTATGGAATTGAGGATAGTGTTGCCTTATCGATTTCGGCCCGCTCCAGCCATTTTCGGCACGGACCGATTCACCGCGGGGGCCGCCGAACGTAGCTCCCGGGCCACGAACTCCTCCACGTCGAGAAGGTTTCCGGCCGCCCGATCCGTCACAGCCAACAGTGTAGACATACCGGCCACGTCCTGTTGCTGACATTCGAGAAGCCAACTCATGAATTGCTCTCCGAGAAAGTCGGACCACTCTCGTGCCAAATGCGCCAACTCGGTGATCTGATCCGCCGCCGTCTCCTCCCTGGCCAGCAGGAAAGCTATTGCCGCGCGCGGCGATTCGAAAGTCTGCCGCACTTCCCCCAGCCCCCCGATGGTGATCTCCAGATCCCGGTCGATCAAATACTGCACAATTCGCAACGCGTGCCCGCGATGCTGCTCGCAACGTGCGTAACAATGACCGGCCAATTGCGGTAACCGTTGGATATCGAAGTACACGGCGGCCGCCAGATACTGCTGGGAAGCGGTGAGTCCGTGGCGGACCTGCGCGCGCAACTGGGCGATGAACGGCTGAGCCAGATCGCTGTCGTGCATGTGATCGACGTTACTGTGTTTTCGGCGCGCCTGCGCGCGCGGGCGAACAACCTTGCTCGTGGTCGAGAAGATTTCTCGGTGCGAAGCGCCTACTCGCCTGCCAGGTCCGCGGGGATCGGGTCGCCGTCGGCGAGGGCTTCGAAGAAGCGGCCGGCATCGGGGTCGGCCCAGAGGAGTACGTTTCCGCTGTCTGTGTCGGTGAAGCCGCCGACCGGAACCGTGGTGGCGAGGGTGTCGCCGCGGAGTGCCCAGGCGAGACGGGCCAGATCCCAGATGTGGTCGCCCTTGTCCACGGTCAGGGAACCGGCGACGTTGGTGGCCATGGGCCACAGGGCGAAGGGGTTGGCCAGGGTGGCGGGGCTGGTCGCCTTCTCCAGCAGGGCCGACAGGAACAGGCGCTGATTGTTCATCCGGTCGATATCGGCCAGTGCGGTGGCGCGGCTGCGGACGAAACCGAGGGCCTGCGGGCCCTTCAGTTCCTGGCAGCCGGCCGGGAGGTCGATACCGGCGAGGGGGTCGTCGATGGCCTGCGGCACACAGATGTCGATACCGCCCAGCGCGTCCACGACACCGGCGAAACCGGCGAAACCGATTTCCGCGTAGTGGTCGATGCGTAGTCCGGTCGCGACCTCCACGGTCTGGGTGAGCAGCGGTGCGCCGCCGAAGGCGAACGCGGCATTCAACTTGTCCTGGCCGTAACCCGGAATGGAGACATAGGAGTCGCGCGGCAGGCTCACCAGCGTGGTGCGGCCCGACGGGGGGATGTGCACCAGGATGATCGTGTCGGTGCGCGGATCGCCGACTTCGCCGCCGGTGGCCAGACCGCTGGTCTCCTCCTCGGAGAGCCCGGCCCGGCTGTCCGAGCCGACCAGCAGCCAATTGGTGCCGGCGGTGTTGCCGACCCTGTCTTCGTAGTCGGTGAGCGCGTCGATGCGGGTGAGCGAACCGTCGAGCTTCACGAACCCGTAGACGAGCAACGCCAGCAGCGCCAGCAGGATGGCCAGGAACCAGCGGCCGATATGGCGTTTACGGCGCGGTCGCCGGGGCGGCGGTGCCGCCGGGCGGCGGCCCGGCGGATTCCCCGTCGGTGGCGGCCGGCGGCGGCCGTCGTGGAACGGGACAGGACGCTGGGTGGGGGCGTGACCGCCTTCGCGGTACGGCACCGGACGTTGGGTCGGGGCGTGGGTGGGCGGGTTCGGTTTGCCACCGCGACCCGGCGCGGGCGGCCGGAGCGGGGGAGCGTTACGCCCCTGCGGTGTCTGTGACCAGGCCCGTGGCGGTTCGTAGCGTTCGGTGGGGCGGCCCTGTTGTCCCGGCCCCGGAGTGCGGCGTGTGACCTGCGGCGGTTCGACCGGGGGGCGACCACCCTGCGGAGGTGGGGGGCGGCGCGCGCCGGCTCGTCCGGGTCCCCCGCTGTGCGGCGGCACCCGGCGCATACGTGGGTCGTCGCCGTTCATCATCATCAAACTCTACTTATCGATCGGGGCCTGTTCTGTTAGCGTCGCCGGCGTCCGTTCGACCCGCAGGTGAGCGCGCTGCACCGGTATAGGCGGCTTACCCCGCTAGGGCAGCCAGGACACCCGGCCGTGCAGCAACCCGTAGCCGACATAGGCCACGATGTCGATCAAGGCGTGCGCGATGATCAGCGGCCACAGCCGCCCGGTGCGCTGCCAGAACCGGCCGAAGATCACGCCCATCACCACGTTGCCGAGCCCGCCACCGAGCCCTTGGTACAGGTGATAGCTGCCGCGTAGCAGCGCGGACGCGGCCAGCGCCGAATTGTCCGACCAGCCCAGCGCGCGCAACCGGGTCAGCAGAAAGGCCACCACCACGATCTCCTCGGCCGCTGAATTCGCGCAGGCCGAGAGCACAAGGGCGGGAATGCGCCACCAGTGATCGCTCAACGCGTCGGGCACGATCGTCACATTGACGCCGAGCGACTGTGCGAGGAGATACAAACCCAGACCCGGTAGCCCGATGACGGCGGCGAGCCCCAGGCCGTACCACCCGTCGGGCCGCAATCGTGCCCGCGCGAGCCCGATGGCCCGCGGACCGATACCGCTGCGCCACAGCAGGTAGAGCGCCAATCCAGCCCATGCCGCCAACCGCAGCACCCCGAGCAGCTGGAAGAGCAGATCGATCGAGGACCGGGTGGCCCGCGACGAGTTCAGCGCGACCGTCTGCCCGCCGACCCCGCCCGGCGCGAGCGCGCTCTCCAGCAGGGACAGCGCCGCGTTCATACCGCTGAGCCCGAAGGTCACACCGAGGACGACCACGATTTCGAGCCGTATCCCCCGCTGCTCCCTCGTCAGGTCGTCGACCGGGCCGCTCTCACGCATATCCAGAATCTACGTGTGATGTGCGGTCGGCCGTCCAGAGAGCGATGGCCGTTGAGCACTCGCGGTGCTGTGCGCCCTGGTCGATCACAGTGTGGGTCGGTGCGCGTCGTTCGATTGCTCTGGGTGGTCGGGTGTATCTCGGTTCTGGAGTGTGTGTGGTCGATCGCCAGAGCGGTGACCGTCGAGCACTTGCGGTGCTGTGGGCCCGCCCAGGTCGGTCACAGGTTCGCGGCGCCGAGGGCGGCATACGGGGCTCAGCGGCGCAGGCCGTTGAGGAAGGGGCAGCCGGCGAGGGTGCGTACGGCGCGTCCCAGGGCTTCGACGTCTTCGGCGGGGTTCGCGAAGGGGAGGCGGAAGTCGTGGTCGCCGTCGATACTTTCGATGCGCAGAGTGAGGCCGTAGCGGTCGATGGCCAGGGGGTGGATGCGGCCGTGGCGGAGTTTCGCCGGGAGGTGCCGGGCCAGCTGGGCGACCACATCGGCGTGGTCGGCGTCGAGGTGCTGGAGCCAGGCGGCCTCCATTCCGCAGAAGGGGTCGGGAGTGGCCAGGCGCAGTTCGTCCACACAGACGGATTCGGCTCCGGAGGAGTCCGCCACCACGGCGGAGTTCAGTACCAGGCGCAGCAGGGTGGCGGTGTGGCCGATATCGAGCAGGCCCGGATGCGGGTGTTCCTCGGCGACGGCGCTGACCAGCGTCCGCTGGGCGCGGGCCGGTACGGCGCGGATCCAGCCGCGTAACCAGACCAGGGCCCGTACCGGCTCGCGCAGGGGCAGCGGTGCGTGATCGGTGAGTTCGAGGACGGCGGGTGCGCCGGCGATGGCCGTGCCCGCCGCGTACACGGCAGCGCTGTCGTCGGGTACCGCGATCACCACGTCTCCGCATTGGCGCAGGAAATGCACCGATACCGGGCTCGGGTCGGCACCTGGGAGGGCGAGCACTGCCTGTTCGGCATGTGCGCAGGCGTTGCGGACACGCTCGGCGGTGGACGGGGCGGGTGCGGCGGTGGTCGGCGCCATGGGTACCTCCAGTGCGGGCGTGCCCGACTTCACAAGCTTGAATTAGGTAAACCTAAGCTAAGTTAAACTGGGATGTGGCGCAAGGGCATCGATGCCATCGCCGCCGGGAGACGGCATCCGCCGCCTCGGCGCGGTGGGGAGGCGCGCCGCGGCGGCGGCCGTCCCGGGCATACGATCTGGGTGTGGTAGCTGGTGAATCGCAGCCGGTCCTCGTCGAACTGACCGTCCCGAAGCGCACGACCGAACGCGGACTCCTCGACGGGCTGGTGGTACCGACCGGAACCTTCGCCGGTGTGCGGATGGTCGAACCGGCACTCTCCGACGAGGGAATCGCCGACCTGCTGGCCGAGGTCGCACACGGCTCGGACGGCTTCGCGGCCCGCGGCGATTCCGCCACCCGCGCGCTCGCCCTCGTCGCCGCCACCGCCGCCGCGCTCTGCGGCGACGATATTCGCACCGCCCTGCGCAGCCCGGATATCCACTTCCTCTCCGGTCTGTCCGGCGGCGCGGTCGACGCGGTACGCGAGGTGCTGCACGGAATCGAGAGCGACCGGCCCGCCGAACTGGAGCAGGCGCTGCGGGCCGCACTGAGCTGATCGGAGCGCGGTCCCGGAGGCGAGGTCCGGTGCCGGGTACCACGGGAGCTGCCGACCTCGTGGGGGCCGCCGCCGGCAAGCCGGTTCGGCGGCGCACCGGCCCGGGCCCGTTGCCGGTGTCGTGCTCCGGCGGATCCCGTGACCGGCGGGCTCGGCGCCCGCACCAGTAGTCTCGTAGACGTGCCGCGTATCGCCTATTTCGGTCCGTCCGGAACTTTCACCGAGATGGCCCTCGCCGATTTCGAGCGCTCGGGGGCCTTCGACGGGCCGGTCGAGCGGGTCGCCGCGCCCAGTCAGTCCGCCGCCCTGGAGCTGGTCCGGGCGGGCGAGGTGACCGCGGCGGTGGTGCCGATCGAGAGTTCGGTCGAGGGCTCCATCTCGGCAACCCTCGATTCGCTGGCGATCGGCCCCCGCCTGCAGATCATCGCCGAGACCGAACTGGAAGTGAGCTTCACCATCGTCGCGCGTCCGGGCACCGAGATCGGCGCGGTGCGGACCCTGGCGGCGTATCCGGTCGCGCTCGCGCAGGTCAGGCAGTGGGTTCAGCGCTCCCTGGGCGAGGTGGCGCTGCACACCTCGAGTTCGAATGCCGCCGCCGCCGAAGATGTGCGGGCCGGGCTGGCCGATGCCGGGGTATCCACCATGCTCGCCGGGGAACGGCTCGGACTGACCGCGCTGGCGTCGGGCGTCGCCGATCATGAGCAGGCGGTCACCCGGTTCGTCCTGGTCACCGCCCCGCGGGTGGCGCCCGCTCCCACCGGCGCCGACCGGACCTCCATCGTGCTCGAGGAACTGCCGAACCTGCCCGGCTCGCTGATGCGCGCTTTCGCCGAATTCGCTACCCGCGGTGTCGATCTCACCCGGATCGAATCCCGGCCCACCCGAACCGGTATGGGCACCTACCGCTTCTACCTGGACTGTGTCGGCCATATCGAGGACGCCGCGGTGGCCGAGGCGCTCAAGGCGCTCCACCGCACCGCGCGGATCCGATTCCTCGGATCCTGGCCGGCCACTTCGGCGACCGGCACCCCGCCACCGTCGGACGAGGATGCCGCGATCTGGTTGACGCAGCTACGCAAAGGGGTGGCCGACCTGTGACCGCGAAACTGATTCTGGTGCGACACGGCGAGACCGAGGGCAATGTCGCGAAGATCCTGGACACGAAACTCCCCGGCCTCCCGCTGACCGAGCGCGGCGTGGCGCAGGCCAAGGCATTCGGTTCGGCCCTGACCGCCCCACCGCGTGCGCTGTTCCACTCCCGCGCCCTGCGCGCCCGCCAGACGGCCGGCTACATCGAGGCCGCGACCGGGGTGACCGCGACCGAACTCGACGGCGTACACGAGGTGCAGTTGGGTGCGCTGGACGGACTGAACACCAAGGAGGCCCACGACCGGTTCCAGGCCGTGTACCGGTTGTGGCACGAGGGCCGGCTGGACCAGCGCGTCGACGGCGGCGAATCCGCGCAGGACGTGCTGGATCGTTTCGTCCCGGCGATCACCGAGTTGCGGACCGAGTTCCTCGACGGCAGCGACAGCGGCGACGTACTGGTCGTCTCCCATGGCGCCGCCATGCGGTTGGTCGGCAGGTTCCTCGCGGGGGTGGCGCCGCCGTTCACCACCAACAATCACCTGGACAACACCGAGACGATCGAACTCGTCCCCCGCCCGGACGGCGGCTGGGAATGCGTCCGATGGGGTCGATTCACTCCGCCGTTCGGTGTGAAGGCGGAAGCCGGCGCCGACGATCCGATGGGCTGACGTCGCCTCAGGCCAGATTCGGATTCCGGGGGAACTCCGCGCGCTCGGGGAGCGAATTGATCAGATCCTGGAGCGCGATCCGAAGCCGGGCGTCGGTGCCACTGCTGAACGAGGTCCATTTGGTGCCGTCGTCGGCCAGGCTGGCCGTCGCGATGAACCGGCCCGCCCGGGTGTTGAACACGGCGATATGGTTTTCCGCGATATCGCGGCTCGCGTCGCCGTACACCACACCGACGATCTCCGCGTGCGAGTCGCAGTGCGCCATCGCCGAGGCGATGACCTGCGCGTCTCGCGGTGGGTTGCCGACCTCCGCCAGTCGGGCCGCGGTGGCCGTCGGATCGCCGGCGTCGTCGAAGATGGGCACCAGTTGTTCGGTGGGAGCGTTCATTCCGGTGAGCTCCAGCGCTTCGGCCGGACCGAGCGCCATGATGACCGGGCCGGGCAGATCCTCGCTCGCCTCGTCGATCACATAGGTCTCCGGGCCGCGCAGGGCGACGGTCACCAGGTCGTCGCCTTTCGCCAGGCACATCCGGCTCACCTGTCCCGCGACGATCAGTCGCAGGGCGACCACCCAGTGCGGCCGGTACAGGCCGCGGAGGCGTTCGGCGAGCTCCGGATGAATTCGGTCCCCGTCCAACAGGTCCCGGTCGGTGAGCGACCGGGCCGCGGCGGTCATCGCGGCGTCGTGGTCGACCTGGTTGTCGTAGCGACCCCGTGCGTCGAGTACGACGGGGACCTCGTCGATTTCCAGCGCCTCCAGGAGGTACTGCATTTCGTCGAGGGACAGCGTGACCGCCGCCAGTGTCGACGGTCCGCGTCCTGCTCCGAGCACTGTCACTTGTCCGCTCGGGGCGGTTCGGCGCCGATCACGCCGTCCGCGATGAAGCGTCCGTCGGTGAAGTGATCACCGCGCAGATATTCGGCGCCGTCGTGTTCCTGGTCGTCCTCGCCGGCGGCGCCGCGCGAATTGCCCAGCAGCGGGCTGGTGGACGAGCCGGTGCCGGCCGGGCGCACCGGTGCCGCCTCCCCGCGCGCGACCGTGAGGGTCTCCGTGGCCGGGGCCGCGGCATTCGCCGCCGGGGCGCCCCACCCCTCGGGCACCTTCAGGCCGCCGTTGTTCAGGCCGAGTGCCGAACCGCTGGGCATACCGCCGGCCCGGGTGGCCGCCGCGGCGGTGGCCGCTACGGCTCCGGTGACCATCGAGGGTGCGAGTGGCGCCACGGCGGCCGGGGCCGGGGCGGAGGTGGTGGCCGCGACGAGCGCGTTGGCCCCCAGGTTGCCGACCGTGGTGACGCCGGTGCTCGCCACCGAGCCCGCGACATTCGCCGCCTGTGTTGCCGCGCCGGCCAAGCCGGGGTTCTGCGCCAGCGCGGTGCAGGCGGCGGCCAGCATCTTCACCGGGTCGCCGTTGGCCTCCTTCATGGCCTCCTCGGCGGAGGAGGAATCGACCTGACCGGCGCCGTTGGCGATCGGCGGTGGATTGAAGAACTCCCCGGGGGTGAGCACGGTGGCGGTGATGGCCGCCTCGTAGGTCTCCATGGTGAGCGCCGCCCGCAGATCCAGGGCGGCTTTGGCGGCCTCGGCCACCTCGGAGGTGCCGTTCAGCACGCCACCGGTGGAATGCGCCGCTACGCGAGCGGCGTTGACCGCGGCGATCTCGGGCAGGCTCGGCATGGCGATCGAAGCGACCGTATAGGCGGTGGCCTGCGAGGCGGCCTTGGTGCCGAGGGTCGCCGCCATGGCGCCCTGCTGCTCGGCCCAGCCGGTGAAGCCGACGAGCCGGGCCAGGGCACCGATACCGTTGATGCTCTGCATACCCACACCGAGCTCCGCCATCACCCGGACGACGGTGGCGGTCGCGTCCACCCACGCGCCGGTGAGTCCACCCCATGCTCCGGCGGCCGCGCTCATCGGAATGGCGTGCGAGCCCGCGTTCAGCGCGATCGAATTCCCCTCGGCGAGTCTGGGCAGCCAGAACACCCCGGTGATACCTGCGGTCATGCTTGATTCTCCCCTTGTGAACTATCGATGATTGATCGGCGGCCTCGCCGCGTCTGCGTGGTCACCGTGCTCTGTGCCTCTGTCCCGGTCTCCGTGGGCCGGCCGTACCGCCGCGTCTCCGCGGGTTCGGGTTGCCGGGGACGGGCTCCGCCAGACGGCGACACTAGACGGCGATCGATCCGAACGGCGCGCCCGTCAGCGCCAGCACACCCGCCGAGGCCGCGTCCTGGACCAGGTACTGGGCCAGCTGGGTGCGCAGGATCGCGGCCGTGTGGTGCAGTTCGAGGACGGCCTGGGCGAGCGAGGTCTGATGGGTGGCGGCGGCCTTGTTCATATGCATCGCACCGTGGATCGAGGCCTCGTCCGCGCCGGACGGCACGACATAGGTGGCCGGTACCGTGGCCGCGGCCACCCCGGCCAGCCTGTCGGCGAGCAGATCGAGCTCGACCGCGGCGGCGAGGATGAGCTCGGGTGTGACGTCGACGTTGCCAATCATGTCCTCGACTCCTTCTGGTGGCGGCTCTTGGGCGGAACCACGAGAATTCCCCCTACGAGTAGATCGGACGCGATACCCCCGCTGGCGGTTCCATCGATTCCGAACTTCTTTCGTCGGCCCAGCCCCGCCCGTGCATCCCCTGCCGGCTTGTTGCGTGGACCAGACTGAGCTTAACCCCATCCCAGCTGATGGAGACGGTCTTCGTCAATCCCGAAATAGTGTGCGATTTCGTGGATCACGGTGATGCGGACTTCCTCGATCACCTCGGACTCGTCGGCGCATACGTCCAGCAGCGCGTCCCGGTAGATGGTGACGGTGTCGGGTAGCGAACCGCCGTAATGGCTGTCGCGTTCGGTCAGCGCGATCCCGTGATAGAGACCCAGCAGGTGCGGGTCGTCCGGATTGCGCGGTTCGATCAGGATCACCACATTGTCGATGGCGCGGGTCAGCTCGGCCGGGATCTGGTCCAGCGCGTCGCCGACCAGTTCCTCGAATCGTGCCTCGGACATGTGGACCGGCATCGTCGTGCTCCGGTTACCGGGGCGCGGGACGCGGTTCCGGCTGCGGGGGCAGCGGTGCGGCGCCGGGCAGTGGCTTGGGCGTGGAACGCCCGGAGTTGGGCGGCGGCACGGGTTCCTGGCCGTTGATGAGCAACCGGCCCCGCGCCGGCCCCACGATCGGTGCGAAACCCTCTTGGTCGGCGCCCTTTCCGATCATGCAGTCGAGTTTGCGGCTTCCCGCCAGCCAGCTGCGCACATCGATGAAGTCGAAGAACACCGTGAGCGTCTTGTCCCGCAGTACATGAGGGCCGCCGAGATAGTCGTTGGTGAGCCGGCCGCATTCCTCCTCCAGGTACTGATCCTGGTCCTCCTTGGCCGGGGGCCCGCCCGGGAAGCGCTGGGACAGATCCACGGTGGCCGCGATCTCGACCGCGTGCTCCTGACCGCAGTCGATGGGATCGGTCGGGAGGTTCTGGCTGATACCGAGGCAGACGCCGGGTTCGTAGACCTTCGACTGGTCGCCGTCGGACACCCGGCCCGTGGTGGCGATCGGGTTGCCGCTGAGTCCCGGCACCTGCAACCCGCAGCGCAGGATACGGTCGCCGGAGTTGACCCAGCCGTCGTTGCTCGGATACATCAACCCGACGGCGTACCGACCGCGCGGATCGAGCCGCCCGTTCAGATACCGCTGGGCGGCCGGCACACAGTGTTCCTCGCGCAGTTCGGTGAGGCGCAGGGAATCCGGCCACGGCGCGTCGGACCCGAATTCGGAACCGGGGTAGACGCTGAGGTCGACGGTGTCGGTGACCTCGAACAGATGGTCGTCGGCGCAATCGAGTTCGACCAGATCGGAATGATCGGGTTTGGACCAGGTGAGACAGTCGCCGGTGCCGACGGAGGCGAACACCTTGTCGGCCTTGGCCACCGAGCCGCCGGGACTGCGGGCCTGCAGATTGGAATCGTTGTCGAAACCACTGACCAGCATGGTCCCCAGGGCGGCGACCACCGCGCCCACCGCGACCGCGAGCAACCCCCAGCGCAGTCTGGGCGCCGGTATCCGCCGCGGTGTCCCCCCGGTCCGGCGGGAGCTGCCCGGTGCCCCGGCGCGGGGCCGGCTCCGGCGTTGCCCGGCCGCCGCGCCCCGGCCCGGGGTCTCCGGTGTCGCCGGTCCGTCGGGTCGCGGACGCGCGGCATCGGTCCTGCGACCGCGCCCCGGGCGGGCGGCACGCGAGCGCAACGATTGGGCGCCGCGAGGGGAGCGCCGGCTGGTGGGCTCAGTTTCGGAGGACATCGCGGTCCATCATGGCAGCGCCGCACCCGAACGTGCCACGAACCCGGCCGATCGGGATCGCGCGCGTGTTGTCCGGAGCGGGTCCGCGGCGGGCCGGGGTGATACTCGGTTGAGGCGCGAATTCCGCGACCATTACGCTGGTCAGCCATGATCGACCTCCGCCTCCTGCGCGATGATCCCGAGCTGGTCCGCGCCTCGCAGCGAGCCCGGGGCGAGAACCCGGCCCTCGTCGACGCGCTGCTCACCGCCGACCACGCGCGCCGGTCCGCGATCGCTACCGCCGACAAACTGCGCGCCGAGCACAAAGCCATGGGCAAGCAGGTCGGTAAGGCGAGCAAGGAGGAGCGCCCGGCATTGCTCGCACAGGCGCAGGAGATGTCGGTGCGGGTCAAGGAGGCCGAGACCGCCCAGCACACCGCCGAGGCCGAATTGCAGGAGGCACACCGGGCGATTTCGAATGTCGTCCAGGACGGTGCGCCCGCGGGTGGCGAGGACGACTACGTCCTGCTCGAGACGGTCGGCGAGATACCCGAGTTCGATTTCACTCCGCGCGATCACCTGGACCTGGGGGAGGCGCTGGGGCTGATGGATATGGAGCGCGGCGCGAAGGTCTCGGGCTCGCGGTTCTACTTCCTCACCGGCTACGGTGCGTTGCTGCAACTGGGCCTGCTGCAGTTGGCGGCGCAGCGGGCGGTGGCCAACGGTTTCACCATGATGATCCCGCCGGTGCTGGTCCGGCCCGAGATCATGGCGGGCACCGGATTCCTGGGGCAGCACTCGGCCGAGGTGTACCACCTGGAAGAAGACGATCTGTACCTGGTCGGTACCTCCGAGGTGCCGCTGGCCGGCTATCACGCCGGCGAGATCCTGGACCTCACCGCCGGGCCGAAGCGCTACGCGGGCTGGTCGTCGTGTTTCCGACGGGAGGCCGGTAGCTACGGCAAGGACACCCGCGGCATCATCCGGGTGCACCAGTTCGACAAGGTCGAGATGTTCGTCTATTGCCGTCCCGAGGACGCCGACGCCGAGCACCGCCGGTTGCTGTCGTGGGAACGGGATATGCTCGCCGCCCTCGACGTGCCCTATCGGATCATCGATGTCGCCGCCGGTGACCTGGGCAGTTCGGCCGCGCGGAAGTTCGACTGCGAGGCCTGGGTGCCCAGCCAGGGCACCTACCGCGAGCTGACCTCGACGTCGAACTGCACGACCTTCCAGGCACGCCGGCTATCGGTCCGTTACCGCGACGAGAACGGCAAGCCGCAGATCGCCGCGACGCTCAACGGCACGCTCGCCACCACCCGGTGGCTGGTCGCGCTGCTGGAGAACCATCAGCAGGCCGACGGTTCGGTGCGGGTTCCCGCAGCTCTGGTGCCTTTTGTCGGAACCGACCTGCTCGCTCCGCCGAACTGATGTGGTTGCGCGGCGAGAAATCGGGGTACCTCATATCCCCGGTTGGGTCGCCGGTGAGCTGATCAGTTGTTTAGGCTGTTCATCGTGCGAGGAAGCGGGTCTCGCGGCGATACCCGAACGCGGGTACGGGCCGCGTCTGGTGTGGCAACGGCCATGGTCATGTCCCGGACCACCGGGGCCTTCTATGTCATGGGCGGGGTCCTGGGGCTGCTGGTGACCGCTCTCGCGCCCACCCAGGTGATGCACCCGGGCGACGAGGGCAACCGACCGCTGGTCGGTTCGGCCGCGGCGGTCGCCCTGTTGCTGGGGATCAGCCTGCTCGGGTGGGGTCCTCGGATGCCGCACTGGCTGCACCACGTCTACGTCGTGCTGGCGACGGTCCTGGTGACCATCGCCGTGCACTCGTTCCCCAATACCGTCGCGGCGATCACGCTCGCCTCGTTCTATGTCTTCGTGGCCTGCGACGCCGCGCTGTTCTTCGCCTGGACACAGGCCGCGGCCCATATCGCGCTGTGTATGGCGCTGTGCCTGTGGGTGTTACCGACCCGCGCCGGCCTACCGTGGTGGTCCGGGCTGATCCCGGCGGGTATCACCTTCGGTGTCGGAGTGGTGGTCGGCATCCTGACCAGAATGGCGTCGGAGGCCGATATCGACACCCTCACCGGGTTGCTGAACCGCCGGGGTTTCGACCGGGCCCTCAACACCGCTCTGGAACAGGCCGATCGTTCCGGCCAGGCGCTCGCGCTGGTCCTGGTGGATCTGGACCGCTTCCAGAAGGTCAACGATCACCTGGGCCACCGCGCCGGTGACGCGGTGCTGCAGAAGGTCGCCGATACCTGGGCCGCCCTGCTCGGGCCCGGACAGCGGCTCGCCCGCTACGGCGGTGACGTGTTCGCGGCGCTGTTGCCGGGCACCACCGAGCAGGCCGCCATCCTCCTCACCGAGGAGCTGCGTGCCGCGGTCAGCACCGGGTGCTCGGCGGGGGTCACCTCCTGGCAGCCGGGCGAATCGGCGTCGTTGCTGGTGAGCCGGGCCGATGTGGGCCTGTACCGGGCCAAGCAGGCGGGGCGCAACCGTACGGTGCTCGAATCGGGGCATCGCACGCCGCTGGCCGTGGAACTGCGCGAAGCCATCGACAACGGCAGTCTGGATGTGCACTACCAGCCGATCGTCAGCCTCGGCGACGGTGGTGAGAAGGCGGTGGGCGTGGAAGCGCTGTTGCGCTGGTCGTCCAGCGCGCAGCCCGATGTCACCACCGAAGGACTGATCCGGGTCGCCGAGGAATACGACCTCATTGCCGACCTGGATGAACTGGTGCTGCGCCGGGCCTGCGCCGACGCCGCGCAGTTGCAGGAGACCTTCGCCGCGCTGGAGCTGACGCTGAATGTCAATGTGAGCGGTCTGGAACTGGCGGAGTCGGGATACGCGGACAAGGTGGCCGCGATCCTCGAGTCCACCGGGTGGCCCGCGGAGCAACTGGTGCTCGAGGTGACCGAGACCGAACTGGCCGCGGAATCCGATACGGCCATCGCGAACCTGCACACACTGCGCGACCGGGGGGTGCGGATCGCCATCGACGATTTCGGCACCGGGTACTCCTCGCTGAGCCGGCTGGCGACCCTGCCCAGCGACATCATCAAGGTCGACCAGTCGTTCGTGGCCGCCATCCGCTCCGATTCGCCGGCCCCGCCGCTGCTCGGCGTGATCGCGGCGCTGAGCAAATCGCTGGATCTGCAGGTCATCGCCGAGGGCGTGGAGACCGAGCATCAGGCCGCCGTGCTGACCGAATTGGGTTTCGCGTTGGCGCAGGGCTACCACTACAGCGATTCGCATCCGGTGGCCGAACTGATCGGCGATATGAACAGCGGCCGTCTCGGCGGTTCGAACGCCCGCGCGCTGGGCGATACCGCGGCCGACGAGAACGGCTGGGTACCACTGTGAGCCCGAGCTCCGGCCGGTAGCGACCCGCCCGCGCGACGTCTGCGGTGCGCGCCGGAGAAAACCGCTTGACCTGTGTGCACGCGTCGCGGATGCTGATCGCTATGCGACTGGTCTTCTACCACCGTTGAGCCGGTTCCACGGATTCCGGCCGTAGGACTGGACTGCGCGCGCTCGCCCTGCGAGCGACGCTGTTCGCTGGGACCGGGGACCTGGTTCCCTACTACGCGCTGTACGCGCTTCTCTTCGCCGACCACGGCTTCGGCCCTGGGCAGATCTCGCTGTTGCTCGCCTGCTGGTCGGTGACAGCCTTCTTGTTCGAGGTCCCCTCGGGCGCCTGGGCGGATACGGTGTCCCGGCGTGGGCTGCTGATTCTGAACGGCTTGCTGATGGCGGCCGGTTTCGCGGTATGGACGGTGGCGCCTTCCTATGTGGGATTCGCGCTCGGGTTCGTACTGTGGGGCGTGGCCGGGTCGCTGCGCTCGGGAACTTTCGAGGCACTGCTCTACGACGAACTCGCCGCCCGCGGAGCGGCCCGGTCCTATGCCCGGATGATCGGTTACACCCGTACGGCGAGCGAATCGAGTGCGGTACTCGCCATCCTCGCGGCCACCCCGCTGTATTTGTGGGGTGGATACGAGCTGGTGGGTTGGGTGAGTGTGGGCTGCGCCGTCCTGCACACCGCCCTGGCCGCGAGCCTGCCCGCGGCGCCGCGGTCCGTCTCGGCCGCCGATGTGGGCGAGTTGGAGGAGACGGGCGCCGAGAGCGCGGCCACCGCGGTCGTCGCCCCCGGGCCCCGGCCGGTGGCCGCGGGACCGGGCGCCCGGCCCGGCGGCCCGGACCCGTCCGCACCGGGAATGCTCAGTCGGTATCTGCTGATGCTGCGTACCGGTGTCGCCGAGGCGATCCGGGTCCGGACGGTGCGGCACGGGGTGGTGCTCGGGGCACTGCTCTACGGGATCACCGCGTTCGACGAGTACTTCGGGCTGGTCGCCGGGGAAGCGGGCGCGGCTACCGCGTTCGTTCCTGTCCTGGTGGGTGTGACGGTGGTCGGGTCACTGCTCGGGTCGCTGCTGGCCGGTCGGACCGAAGCACTTCCCGCGCGCACCCTGGCGTGGGCGCTGGGGGTGGCCGGTGCGCTGTTCGGAGTGGGCGCGGTGGTGGCCGGGCTCGCGGCGCGCTGGCACGCGGTCTATGCGTGCACCGGACTGGGTTTCGCGGCGATCGCCGCTGCCTACGGGGTCGTGTACAACGCCGCGATCGTCGCCGAGGCCCGGCTCCAGGACGCCATCACCGGGCCCGCGCGGGCCACGGTGATGTCGGTGTCCGGGCTGCTGGAGGAACTGGTGTCGCTGGCGGTTTTCGGGTTCGTCGCGCTGGCCACACTGTGGTTGTCGGTCTCCTCGACCATCGCGCTGCTGGGTGTCGCCATCCTGGCCCTGGGTGTACTGACGCCGTACTGGCTGCCGCCGCGGCCGGCACCGGACAGCGCCGCGGAGACGTGAGCCGCCGGTGGCCGGCCGCGGTGTGGCGGCCGGCCGCGTCGGTAGGGTGCGGTCATGGATTCGCGGCGGTGGGGTCTGGGTTCGGGGCTGTTGATCGGAGCCGGAGTCGCGGTCCAGGGGCGGATCAACGGTGAGCTGGGGGCGCGGTTGCAGGACGGCGTCGCGGCGGCGGTGGTGAGCTTCGGCAGCGGGTTCCTGGTGCTCGCGGTGGCGGTGCTGTTCAGTTCCCGGCTCCGGGCGGGCCTGCGTACGGTTCGTCGCTCGGTCGCCGCCGGCGAACTGCGGCCCTGGCAACTGCTGGGCGGGTTGTTCGGCGGCTTGTTCGTGGCGAGCCAGTCGCTGACCGTCGCCGCGCTCGGAGTCACCGCGTTCACCGTCGCGGCGGTCTCCGGTCAGCTGCTGAGCAGTCTGCTCGTGGACCGGCTCGGGGTGGGCCCGGGTGGCCGCACCCCGGTCACCGCGGCGCGACTCGGCGGGGCGGTGCTGGCGGTGGGGGCGGTACTGCTGGCCGGCTCCGGCGGCCCGGCGCCGGATTCACTGCGCACATCGTCGTGGCTGGCAGGCGTCCCGGGACCGCTGCTGCTGCTCCTGCCCGCGGCGGCCGGCATCGGGCTGGCCTGGCAGCAGGCGTGGAACGGCCGGATCGGGACGACCGGTAGCCCCTTCGCCGCCACGGTGATCAACTTCGCCGTCGGCCTGCTGGGCCTGCTGATCGTGGAAGCCCTGGTGGTGGCCGGGACCGGTGGGCCGGCCGGATTCCCGCGCGAACCGTGGTTGTACCTGGGCGGTGTGATCGGGGTGCTGTTCATCGCCGCCGGGGTGCTGGTGGTGCGCTGGGTGGGGGTGCTGCTGATGGGGCTGAGCACGGTGGCGGGCCAGCTGACGGCATCGCTCGTCCTCGACTGGGCGTTGCCCACGGGTGCGGAGCTGTCGCCGGTGAAAGTTCTCGGGTGTGTGCTGACCCTGACCGCGGTGGTCGTCGCGGCCAGAGCGCCGGTTCCGGGGGAGCGCGAGGCGGTGGGCTGACCATGCGCCGGGCCCCGGTTATGGGATATATCCGGGGCCCGGCGGGGTCGTATTCGGTCAGTGGGTGGGGCGGAAGTTCCGCAGCCGCAGACTATTGCTGACCACGAATACCGAGGAGAACGCCATGGCGGCGCCGGCCAGCATCGGATTGAGCAGGCCGGCCATGGCCAGCGGGATCATCGCGACGTTGTAACCGAAGGCCCAGAACAGGTTGCCCTTGATCGTGCCCAGGGTGCGGCGGGCGAGGCGGATGGCGTCGGGGGCGGCGGTGAGGTCGCCCCGGACCAGGGTGAGGTCGGCGGCCTCGATGGCGATATCGGTGCCGGTGCCGATGGCCAGGCCCAGGTCGGCCCGGGCCAGGGCGGCGGCATCGTTCACGCCGTCACCGACCATGGCGACGCGTTTGCCCTCACCTTGCAGGCGTTCGATCACCGCGACCTTGTCCTGCGGCAGCACCTCCGCGATCACTTCGTCGATACCGACCTGCCGGGCGATGGCGGCCGCCGCGGTGGCATTGTCCCCGGTGAGCATGATCGGGGTCAGGCCCAGCGCCCGCAGCCGGGAAACCGCTTCGGCGGAGGTCGGTTTCACCGTATCGGCGACCACGAGCACCCCCCGTGCGCGGCCGTCCCAGCCGACCGCCACCGCGGTACGGCCCTGGCTCTCGGCTTCCCGCAGAGACTCCCGCAGCGCCTCGTCGAGGTGCAGTGCGTAGTCGGCGAGCAGACCCGGCCGGCCGACGATCACGGCGTGGCCGTCCACCACGCCCTCCACACCCAGTCCGGCATTGTTGCGGAAGCTTTCGACCGGGGACAGCCCGGTTGTCCGTTCCCGGGCACCGTCGGCGATGGCACGGGCGATCGGATGCTCGGAGGAGTCCTCCAGCGATCCGGCCAGCCGCAACACCACGTCGGCGTCTTCGCCGGCGGCGGCCACCACATCGACCAGCGACATCCGGCCGGTGGTCACGGTGCCGGTCTTGTCCAGGACGACCGTATCCACCTGGCGGGTGGATTCCAGCACCTCAGGCCCCTTGATGAGGATGCCGAGCTGGGCGCCGCGCCCGGTACCGACCATCAGCGCGGTCGGTGTGGCCAGGCCCAGGGCGCACGGGCAGGCGATGATGAGTACGGCCACCGCCGCCGTGAACGCCGCCGCCACCGAACCGCCGGTCCCGAGCCAGAACCCGAGCGTGGCGACCGCGAGCGCGATGACGATCGGCACGAAGACGCCGGAGATGCGGTCGGCCAGCCGCTGGGCCTGCGCCTTCCCGGTCTGCGCGTCCTCGACCAGTTTCGCCATCTGCGCGAGCTGGGTGTCCGAGCCGACCCGGGTGGCTCGCACGGTGATCCGGCCGCCCACGTTCACGGTGGCGCCGGTGACCGTGTCCTCGGGCCCCACCTCCAGCGGCACCGATTCGCCGGTCAGCATGGAGACATCGACCGCCGAGGCGCCGTCAGTGATCACGCCGTCGGTCGCGATCTTCTCGCCCGGCCGCACCACGAACCGGTCACCGACGGACAGTTCTTCGACAGGTATCCGCTGTTCGGTCCACTCGTCCTGACCGGTCCGGCGCAGGACCGAGACCTCTTTGGCGCCGAGTTCGAGCAGGGCCCGCAGCGCCGCGCCGGCCCGCCGCTTGGACCGGGCCTCGAAGTACCGCCCGGCCAGGATGAAGGTGGTGACCCCGGCCGCGGCCTCCAGGTAGATGCTGCCGGTGCCGTCCATCCGGGCGATCGTGAGTTCGAAGGGGTGCGTCATCCCCGGTGTACCGGCGGTGCCCCAGAACAGCGCGTAGATCGACCAGCCGAACGCGGCCAGGGTGCCGAGCGAGACCAGGGTGTCCATGGTCGCGGTGGCATGCCGCAGGTTGGTCCAGGCCGCTCGGTGGAAGGGCAGCGCGCCCCACACCACGACCGGCGCGGCCAGCGTCAGCGACAGCCACTGCCAGTTGGTGAACTGCAACGCCGGGATCATCGCCATGGCGATCACCGGCACGGTCAGCACCAGTGAGATCAGCAGCCGGGTGCGCAGCCGGTCGGCGGGATCGGCCGGCTCGGTGGTGGTGTCCGGTTGCGCGGCGGGTGGCTGCGGCAGGCTCGCGGTGTAGCCGGCTTGTTCCACCACCGCCACCAGGTCGGACGGTGCCACGGTGTCCGGGTAGTGCACCCGGGCCTTCTCGGTGGCGTAGTTGACCGTCGCGGTCACGCCGTCGAGTCTGTTCAGTTTCTTCTCGATGCGATTGGCGCAGGAGGCGCAGGTCATCCCGCCGATGACCAACTCGACCTCCGCGGTCGGGATATCGGTCTGCGCGGTGTCCGGTGCAGTCTGTGTGCTCATCGTTGGCTCCGTTGGCCGCGGGTCAGTGCCCATGGCCGTGTCCGGGGGGTTCGGGGGCGGTCTGCGCGTCGGTCGGGGCGGGCCCGCCGGAGTCTCCGGCGGTTTCCGCGACGGGCACGGTGTACTCGGCGCGGTGCACGGCCCCGCCGTGGCGGAACTCGAAGAACAGCCGGTAGTCGCCCGTGCCGGGCGCTGTCACCGCGAAGGTTACGCCCGGACCGGCCGGGGTGGTCCCGTCACCCGGGCGACCGGCCGGATGGACGTGGAGATAGCCGAGGTCGGCGGTCCGCAGCGCCACGAGATGACCGTACGCCCCCAGATAGGGCTGAAGGTCCGTCACCGGCTCGCCATCGCGGGTGACGCTGAAGGTGACCTCGGTGGCGCGCCCGGGAGCGACGGTGCCGTTGAGGGCGACGGTATAGCCGTCCACGGTGACGGTGGTGTTCGGGTTCGGCAGTGGGCGCGGCGTGTACTGTCCGGCGACCCGCAGGTCGGCTCCCAGTGTGAAGGGTTGCCCGTCGGCGGTGACGAAATCGGCGAAGACGCGATGGTCGCCGGCGCGGGTGAGATCGACCGGGGTGCTCCAGGTGCCGTCCGGTCCGAGCGTCGGGTGCAGATGCTGGTAGCCGGCGGTATCGCGGCGCACCAGAATCAGATGCAGATCCTTCTCGTGGTTCGGGGTGTACCGAGTCACCGCCCGCCCCGCGCTGTCCTCGATTCGGAACCGCAGGGTCGCCGCGCGGGCGGCCGTGGTGACCGGATCGGCCAGGACCAGGGTGTACCCACCTTCGCTGCTGGTCAGCCCACCGGGGGTCGTTTCCGCGGCGGGTTCACCGGCCGCGGTGTCGTGGGTTTCCGGCTCGCTGTCCCCGGGACCGGCCAGGGCACCGACGCCCAGCGCGACCCCGAACAACGCGACGAGTCCGAGCGCGAACCCGGCGAACTTTGTCGGCGTATTCATTCGATGCTCCGTTTCCGTGGAGGCTCCGGCGGCTCTCCGCCCTCCCGCTCTCCAGTTGCTACGGTACCCCCCTAGGGTATTTTGTCAACACGGCAGGTGGGAGCTGGTCCCGAAGGTGACCACCCCCGACAAACCGCCCCCGCGACCGATCCATGCCCCCTCGCGAGCCCCCATCCCGACCCGGACATCGAATGCCGGCGCGACCCTGTGCGTGGAGTTCTGCGAGACACCTCCAAGGGGCGAGGCCCGTCTCGTTCCTTGGCCGAAGGTGCTCGATGGTCTCCGTCCATGGACGGCCCACCGCACATCGCATGCGCCGGAGGCGCGAGTCCCGAGGCCGAAACGGCGAGACCAAGGGGCCTCGACCCCGCGACGCCGCAGGCGCCGAAAACACAGCACCTTCGCGGGCGGGTTCGCGTGTCGGGTTTTGCGGGCGGGCCCACTACTCGGCCTTGGTGAGCGGAGCGCGCCGTGATCTTGGTGGGCGGGCCCACATCCGCCTACGGGGCCGGGTACCCGACCGGCCCGGCCCCGTCCGGGAAGCGCGCCCGAACTCGCAGGCGCCGGAACCTACGGGCGCTGAATCCGCCGCCGGGCGTACTCTTCGGCTTCCAGGACCGCCGCTTGCTCCAGCGTCGGAGCGCTGCCACCCAACCGGGCCGGGACCCACGGCTGCCCGGCGGGCATCGGGTAGCCCTCTTGGGCCGCCGCCAGCAGTTCGTTCATCCGGCCGCGTAGCGCGGTGGTCACCTCGTCCACCGAACCCGAGGCGACCAGCGGTGCACCGATGCGGATGTGAACCGGGAAATTGTGCCGGCCCAATTGTTTCGGGAACCCCTTGGTCCAGATGCGGTGTGCTCCCCAAATGGTGAGCGGGATGATCGGGGCCCCCGAATCCAGTGCCATGCGCGCGGCGCCGGATTTGAATTCTTTCAACTCGAAACTGCGGCTGATGGTGGCCTCCGGGTAGACCACGACCAGTTCACCGTCGCGCAGGGCGGCGACCGCCCGGCCGAACGATTCCGCGCCGGCGGTCCGGTCGACACCGATCGCTTTGCAGTGCTTCATGAGAAATCCGACGATCCCGTGCTCGAGCTCGGCTTTCATCATGTATCGCACATTGCGGCCCGACCGGCGTCCGACGACCCCGACCTCCATGAAATCCAGATAGGAGGTGTGGTTCACGGCCAGCACCGCGCCCCCGGTGCGCGGGATGTTCTCCTGGCCGCGGATATCGAGGCGCACGCCCTGCGCGAAGAAGACCGTGTGCACCAGCCCCGCCAGGACATCGAAAACCGGCTCCCGCGCCATCGCAACTCCTGCTCACTACCTGCGGGTCTCCCGCTGCTCGGCACCTACCCGCCGGCGGTGGATCGACGCTATGCGCCGGCGTCGTCCTGGTCGGCGAGACCGGCCCGTTTGCGGGCGGCCGCTCGTTCCGCGGCTTCGGCGGCGTCCATCGCATCGGCTTCTTCCAGGGTAGGCGCACCACCCCCGAGCCGGGCCGGAACCCAGTACGCGCCGGGTTCGTGGGTGTAGTTCTCCTGCAGGCCGCGCAGTAGCTCCTGCATGGTTGCCTTCAGTTCGGCGGTGAGTTCGGCTGCCGGTTCGTAGGGCTGGATCGGTGCGCCGACGGCGATGGAGATGGGGGTGTTGGTGCGGCCCAGCCGTTTCGGACGACCCTTCGTCCAGACCCGCTGGGCGCCCCAGATGGTGATCGGGATGATGGGGACACCGGCCTCGATCGCCATCCGGGCGGCGCCTGATTTCAGATCCTTGATCTCGAAACTGCGGCTGATGGTGGCTTCGGGATATACGCCGACCAGTTCGCCGCGCCGCAGATAGTCCACGGCGGCCTTGTACGAGTCGGCGCCCGCGGCCCGATCCACCGGAATGTGTTTGAGGGCTCGCATGATCGGCCCGGAGATCTTGTTGTCGAAGACCTCGCTCTTGGCCATGAACCGGATATAGCGTTTGGGGGTGCGCACCGGCAGGCCGGCATAGGTGAAATCCATGTACCCGGTGTGGTTGACGGCGAGCACGGCGCCCCCGGAGGCGGGAATGTTCTCATCGCCGGTGACGGTGAACTTCAGGCCTTCGAGAAAGAAGACGGTCCGGGCCAGGCCGATGATCGTCCGGTAGACGGGTTCCACAAGTCCGCTAGCGTAGTCGCTGCCATGATGACCGGCAGCGTCCGGCCCGCCCGCGCGCGCCGCGGCCCGCCGGATCCCGGGCCCGGCGTGGTCCGGCCGGATCCCGGTCTCTCGACCGAACCGCTGTGTACCGCAAGAAAGGTGATCGTCGAAGTGGAACGCGCCCGTCCCGTACCGTTGCGCCGAATCGGCCGTGAGACCGCGCGACGCGCCAGCGTTCGAGGGCTCGCCGTGGGGCTCGCGGTATCCGGAGTGCTGCTGGGCACCGGATGCGACTCGGTATCCGGAATCCCGGGCGACGACGCCGGGAGCCCATCGGTGCAGGCGTCCGACGGCGACGCGCCGGGTACCGAGCAGCGGGCCACCTCCGCCGGCGCTCCGCCGTCGGCGCCCGCATTGCCGCCGGTCCCCGCCGACGCTCCCGCGGTCGGTGCGGTCCCCGGAGTTCCCGATGCCGCTCCCGCCTTGCAGCGGTTCGCCGCCGACCTGCGGTCGGCGGATATCGCGACCCTGCAGAACACCTGCTGGACCATTCCGCCGCTCACCGTGCAGACCATGTACACCGACCGCGACGCCGTGCTGAACGCGCTCGCCCAGCCGGGTACCGCAGTGGACGGCACGCTCACCTGGACCGACGGGATCACCACGGTGACCGTGGACGAGCACCGGGTGGCCGCCGGATATGCCTGCGGCCGGGTGTCCCCGGTGGGTGTGGAACCGGTTTACGACGCCGCCGACGCCCGGCACACCGTGCGCCGCTATCTGGCCCGCTCGGCCGGGCAGCCGCTGGACCCCGCCGACCTGGAGGAGCAGTATCCGCTGGTCTGCGCGGCGGCTCCGGCCACCTGGGATCCGGAGGGCACCGGCGCGCCCGTGGCCGCGCCGCTCGCCGAGAATCCCGGTACGCTCGGCACGATCACCGGGTTCACCGATCAGCAGATCAGTTCTCAGCCGCTCACGGCCGGATATATGGCCGTCGCGGTGCCGGTGACGAATGCGTCCGGAATCACGCAGAACCGGACATTTCTACTCGAACAGGGTGATGGCGGCTACTGCATCGGGGATATCTCGTCCTGACGCACTACCCTGGAGGGCCGTAAACGGTCAGGAGGAGCGAGCTCGTGCAGATCACCAGCGTCGGACATGCGGGATTCCATATCCGGACCGCGGCCGGTTCGATCCTATGCGATCCCTGGGTGAACCCCGCGTACTTCGGGTCCTGGTTCCCGTTCCCGGACAACACCCAGCTCGACTGGGAGGAACTCGGTAACTGCGATTTCCTCTACGTGTCGCATCTGCACCGCGATCATTTCGACGCCGCGCATCTGGCCGAGTACGTGAACAAGGACGCGACCGTTCTGCTGCCCGACTACCCGGTCCCGGATCTGCGCCGTGAGCTGGAAAAACTGGGTTTCCACAAATTCTTCGAGACCGAGGATTCGGTCAAACACAAGATCAACGGGTCGATGGGTATCGGCGGCGGTGATCCGGCTGCCGAACTGGATATCATGATCGTCGCGCTGCGCGCGCCCGCGGACGGCCCGATCGGTGATTCCGGGCTGATCGTCTCCGATGGTGAAACCACCTGTTTCAATATGAACGATGCGCGGCCGGTCGATATGGACGTGCTGCACGAGGCGTTCGGCACCATCGATATCCACCTGCTGCAGTACTCCGGCGCCATCTGGTACCCGATGGTCTACGACATCCCGGCTCGGACGAAATCGAATTTCGGGAAGCAGAAGCGCCAGCGCGGAATGGACCGGGCTCGCAGCTATATCGAACAGGTCGGCGCCACCTGGGTGGTTCCCTCCGCCGGACCGCCGGTTTTCCTCGACGACGAACTGCGCTATCTCAACGACGACCACGGTGACGAGGGGAATATCTTCCCCGATCAGATGATCTTCCTCGAGCAGATGCGTGAGCACGGGCACGACCGCGGCGTGCTGATGGTGCCGGGTTCGGTGGTCGATGTGCGCGGCGCCGAACTCGAACTGGATCACCCCTACGATCCCGACACCATCTGGAACGACAAGGCCGCCTACATCGAGAAGATGGCGCAGCGGCTGGCGCCGGTGCTGGTGGCGGAGAAGAAGACCTGGGCGCCCGCCGAGGGCGAACCGATTCTGGAACCGCTGCAAGCGCTGTTCGAGCCGATCATGGCCCAGAGCGACCTGATCTGCGACGGCATCGGCTACCCGGTCGGGCTCGTGATCGGCGAGGAGACCGTGGTCCTGGACTTCCCGAAGCGCACCGTGCGCGCGCCGCTCGAGGGCGAGGGCAAATACCGTTACGGCTTCCGGATCGCGCCCGAACTGGTGCGCACCGTGCTGCGCGACAACGAACCCGACTGGGTGAACACCATTTTCCTGTCCACCCGCTTCCATGCGTGGCGGATCGGCGGCTACAACGAATATCTGTACACCTTCTTCAAATGTCTCACCGACGAGCGGATCGCCTACGCGGACGGCTGGTTCTCCGAGGCGCACGACGATTCGGCCTCGGTGGAGGTGGTCGGCTGGGAGATCCAGCGCCGCTGCCCGCACCTGAAGGCGGATCTGTCGAAATTCGGTGTGGTGGACGGCAATACGCTGACCTGCAACCTGCACGGCTGGCAGTGGGATCTGGAGTCGGGTCGCTGTAAGACCTCCAAGGGACACGAGCTGCGCTCCCGGAAGGTTTCCGAAGCGGCGGGGTAGCACGGTGCGGCCCATAGAACTCGGTCCAGAACGCCCGAGGACTTTAGGAGAATCCCGCCGGCCCGGCCCTGGTGGTCGATTCGGCGGCGTGGGGGCCCTTTCTCGCTGCCGTCGCCCGGGGCTGACTCGGATACCACCGCACTCTCTTACCGGGCCACCGACCCAGCAGGGATGTCGTAACGATCGGCGGTCGTTGGGCCGGGATCCGAATTATTCGGCAGCAGTGCCTGGAGTCGGTGGTGGCTACGGTCCGAGCAGCGCGGCCGGTATACCGCAACGCCGTCGGGCCTGCGGTAGGCGTAACTTCCGGTGGTGATCACAGCCGCGGTCCGGCTCCTCGTCGACAACCCGTCGTCGATGATCGCTCACCATCCTCCATTACCTGTCGACGGATTCCTGGGCTGCCGTTTGTCACGTGGTAGGTGGCATACCTGCCTGCGGTCTGTGGCCGGCAGGGTTGCGCCTACCTGGATTGCTCGACGACCTGTACCATAAACCGGTACCATTCAGTGGCGACACAGGGAAGGGAGCCGGCCGATGACCAGCATGTCCGCCAGCGAGGCGCGGGCCAACCTGTACCCGCTCATCGAACAGGTGAACGACGACGCCGTCGCCGTGCATATCACCAGCCGCAAAGGCAACGCCGTCCTGATCTCCGAGGACGAGTACAACTCCCTTCGCGAGACCCTCTACCTGATGCGTTCGCCCGCGAATGCCGCGCGCCTTGCGCAGGGTATCGCCCAGTTGGAGGCCGGTGATTCTGTTGAAGTGGACTTGGCGAAGCTCGCCGCAGAGCTCGAATGAAGGTCACCTTCGCGAAGGTCGCATTCGAAGACCTCGGCCACTGGATTTCCACTGATCGAAAAATGGCGTTGCGGGTCATGCGTTCGATCGACGATATCGATCGTGACCCGTTCACCGGGCTGGGCAAACCCGAGCCGTTGAAGGGCGATAAGTCCGGGTACTGGTCTCGCCGGATCAACGACGAGCACCGCCTGGTCTATGCCGTCTCCGGCGACAACATCCTTATCGCCCAGGCTCGCTACCACTACTGACCTTCATCCGGCTGTAACCAGGGTCACTCCGGCCCGAAGCGCGTTCCACCGCCCTCCGGGGTGAATTACGGCAACGGTAGAGTCACGCCATGGCCTCGCGCATTATCCGGGTCGCGACCCGGGCCAGTCCTATGGCAGTAGCCCAAGCCGAGCAGGTCGCGGCCGGTCTGTCCGAGTTCGGTGTCGAAACCGAACTGGTGAAAGTGACCTCCGCCGGCGACCGCTGGATGGGTGATCTGGCGAAGCTCGGCGGCAAGGGGGCTTTCGTCAAGGAGATCGACGACGCGCTCCTGGAGGACCGGGCCGATCTCGCCGTACATTGCCTGAAGGATATTCCCGGCGATATCCCGATCCCGGAAGGTATCGCGTTCGCCGGTTTCCCGGAGCGCGACGATGTGCGCGACGCGATCATCACCAAGGACGGCCGGCCCTTGGCCGAGCAGCCACCGGGGACGGTGGTCGGGACCAGTTCGGTGCGCCGGGCGGCGCAGTTGCGCCTGCACTATCCGGGGCTGGTGATGAAACCGCTGCGCGGGAACATGAACACCCGGCTGGAGCGGTTGGAGGACGGCTACTGCGATGTGCTGATCGCCGCCGTCGCCGGGATGTATCGCATCGGCCGCCAGGACCGGATCACCGAAATACTGCCGCTCGAGGTCATGTGCCCGCCGATCGGCGCGGGCGTGCTCACGCTCGCCTGTCGTGCCGACGACGACGAGGTCCGCGAACTCGCCGGGCACCTCGATCATGCCGAGACCCGCCGCGTCGCCGATGCCGAACGCGCCATGCTGCACGCCCTGCAAGGGCACTGCAATTCCCCGATCGCCGGGGTCTGCGTGATCGAACCCACCGGTCGGCTGTCGTTGCGCGGTAAGGTGTTCGATCTCGAGGGCACCCGGTGGCTGGATTCGCAGCACTGGGGCGTACCGGAGGATCCGCAGGCCCTCGGTTTCTTCGTCGGCTCCGATTTGCTGCGCCAGGGCGCCCGGGCGATCATCGACTCCATCCCGCACTGAGTTCGCCTGTCGTGGACAGTCGGCCACCGATGAGGTGGCGACCGGCGCAGTCGGCGACGTAGTAACGCTCGGCGCCGACATTCGCCGCGGGCTTCTTCAATACAGCAGGTAGAGCGTTCGCGGGTGTTCGATCGGCGGTATCTCGTGCACGGCCGTTCAGCTCGGGTCCGACCCGCGGATGGCGCCGAGCCAGGTGCCGGTCGCGGCCGCCACACACATGGCGGCAACGAACGCCCCGGTCCCGCCACCCATCACATACAGCCACAACAGGGCGACGAATGGGGCGGCGACCGCCGGCTGAGCGTCCAGTAGCAAGCGGCGGGTGATCTTCGTGGTAGTGGCCACCCGGGCCTCCGCGTCCGGGGCCACGCGCGTCGGATTGTCGACCAGACGGCCGGGCGGTTCGGTCTCCCGGGCCCGGCCGGCCGGGAGTACCCGGAACTCGCGTGGTCCACTGGGCAGCTCGGTGCCGCCGGACTCGGGCCGCAGCACGATCTGCCGCTCGCTCAGCAAAGCCGTGCCACCGGTGAAGCCGATCAGCTCCGGTGTGAAGTACACCGGCAGCCAGCGTTCGTCACCGCCGTCACGCAACTCCAGCCAGGAACGGCTGACCAGCTGATACTCCTGTCTCACCCGCCGCGCCGTCACTGTCGTGGCGCTTTCGGCTCGGTAGCCGACCACCCCCAGCGCCACGGCGACCCGGTATCCGCTGTATCCCATGATGCCCGCGCCGACCACCGCCAGCGCGCTGAGCTGGTCCGGATCGGCGAACGGCGCCCACGCGGTGAGTACCGCGAGGGCGCCGACGGTCACGCACAGCGGATAGGCCAGCGGATGGCCTATCCGGGAGCTCACTTCAGGAAACCGATTTTCGTGTAGTCCAGGGACGCCAGTCCGGCGGCACCGTAGTTGGCGAGATTGTCGCGGACACCGACATTGCCGGCCGACTGCACCAGCGGGATCGAATGCCCCTCGGCCCAGACCGCCTGGTCGACCTGATTGGCCAGTTCGACGGCCTTCTGCGGATCCAGCTCGGTCAGCGTCTTCTCGATCAGATCGTTCAGCTCGGGCGACCCGATACGGCCGTAATTGCCCTGCAGATTATCGGGGTAGTAGCCCCAGATCTGCGGGATGCTGCTCAGCGGGAACGCGTCACCAATCCACACCCACTGGCCCACATCGAAATTGCCGGGCTGGATGTTGTCGGTAAAGAAGCCACTGCCGGGTTTGGTCTCGATGACCAGCTCGATCCCTACCTGCCGCAGATTCTGCTGGATGATCTGCGCGACCTGCACCCAGGTCTTGTCGTTGTACATGACATCGCGGATCACCAGTTTGCGGCCGTCCTTCTCCCGGACGTCCCCGTTCAGCGTCCAGCCCAGGGCGTCGAGTTCCTGCTTCGCGGCCTCGGGATCGAAGGGCAGGCTGTTGTCCTGATAGCCCTTCTGGCCCTGGATGAAGATGTGGTTGTTCAGCGGCTGCGGGTCGTTCACCAGGCCGTTCTGCATGGCCTTGGCGATACCGGCGCGGTCGATCGCCTTGATGATGGCGACCCGCAGTTTCGGGTCCTCCAGCAGCGAGCCCGGGGCGCCGTTGAAGGTCAGATGCGACCAGCTGTTACCGGGAGCGCGCCGGATCGCCACACCCGGTGTATTGCGGGCGGTCTGCATATCGTCGCGGGTGGCCAGGCCGATGGCGTCGATCTCGTTGTTGGCCAGCGCCGGCACCATCGCTTCGCTCGACAGTACACTGAAGGTGATGGTGTCGAGTTTCGGCGTCGCGCCCCACCATTTCGGATTGCGGCCCAGCACGATCCGGCCCTGGCCGCGGTCGGTGGACTGGATGACGAAGGGGCCCGAGGTCTTGCCGGGCGCGTTGCGCCAGGCCTCGTTGAACGCCTCCGGCGTCGCGGTGGCCTCCTTCGGCAGCAGCATGGAGTTACCGGAGAACTGACCGGCCCAGTCGGCGTAGTGGCTCTTGAAGGTGATGACCGCTTGGCGGTCGTCGGCGCCGCGTTCGACCTTCTCGATCCGGTCGAAGCCATTGGTGTTCCCGATCAGGAATCGCGGGTCCTTCCCGCTCAGGGCGTTGGCCTGCGATGAGATGTCCTCCCAGGTGATGGGGGAGCCGTCGGACCACACCGCCTTCGGGTTGATGGTGTAGGTCACCTGCTGCGGTTCGGTGTTCGTGAGCTCGACACTGGTGAAGAAATCGGTATTGACCGAGATATTGCCGGCCGCGTCGGTGGCGAACGCGCGGGGCAGCATCGGGCGCATGATGCCCGCCGACTCACCGTCGGAGTCGATCTGCATCGGGTTCCAGTGCTCCGGGAAGGATGTCGTGGCCAGTCGCAGATTGCCACCGTCGCGCAGTTCGCTCACATCGTGCGGGTTGATGTCGTTGACTGTGCCCAGTTCGGCGACCGCGCCCTCGGGTGCCCCCGAGTCGTTCGCGCCGCACCCGGCGGCGAGCAGCGCGACGGCGCACAGCGGCACCGCCAGCCGTGCCCCCAGTGATCGAATCCTCATGGCCGATACATCCTTCCTGCCGGTGGGTCCGGAGAACCGTCCGTCAACCCTCTACCACGGGTACGGGCACGGCATCGATCAGCGATCGTGTGTATTCGTGGCCCGGATCGCCGAAGATCTGTTCCGCCGGTCCCGCTTCGACGATCTTGCCCCGGTACATCACCGCGATATCGTGGGCCAGATTGCGCACCACCGACAGATCGTGGGAGACGAAGAGGTAGGAGAGTCCGCGTTCGGCCTGCAGGTCGCGCAGCAGATTCAGCACGCCCGCCTGGATCGACACATCCAGTGACGACACCGGTTCGTCGAGCACCAGCAGTTCGGGGTCCAGTGCCAGTGCCCGCGCGATGGAGATGCGCTGCTTCTGGCCGCCGGAGAAATCGCCGGGATAGCGGTCGGCGTGTTCCGGGCGCAGGCCCACCTGCCGCAGCAGGTCCGGCACGCGTTGCGCGATCTCGGATTTCGGCCGCTTCGCGATCCGCATCGGCTGGGAGACGATATCGGATACCGGTAGCCGCGGATCGAGTGAGGCCGTGGGGTCCTGGAAGACGATCTGCAGTTTGCGGCGCAGTTCCCGGCGCTGCGCGGCGCTGAGGGACGCGGTGTCGTGCCCCATGATCTCGATGGCCCCGGCCTGCGGTTTCACCATGTCCAGGATCTGGGTGAGCGTGGTGGATTTACCCGACCCGGATTCACCTACCAGGGCCAGTGTGCGGCCGGCGCGGACCTCGAAACTGATCCCGTCCACCGCGCGGACCTCGCCCTTGCGGCGGCGCAGGATGACCCCGGAGGTGATGGGGAAGGTTTTGACCAGATCCGTCACTTTCAGCACCGGCCGCGGATCCGTCGCGGGGGGCTGCGCCGGTTCGCCGATCTCGCGGCGGTAGGCGTCGAACAGGGCCGCCGAGTCGATCTCGCCGGTGCGGATGCACGCGGCGCGGTGGCCCGGAACGGTCTCGGCCAGCGCCGGTTCCGCGGCCCGGCAGTCCTCGATCGCGACCGGGCAGCGCGGCGCGAACGAACATCCCCGCGGCAGAGCGTGCATGGCCGGGGGCGCGCCGACGATGGGGATCAGCGGTGCGCGCGGCGGACCGTCCATTCGCGGGATCGAGCCGAGCAGGCCCACCGTGTACGGCATCCGGGGGGTTCGGAAGATCTGCGCGGTGGTCGCGGTTTCCACGATCCGGCCCGCGTACATCACGGCCACGCGATCGGCGAGGGTGGCCGCGATACCCATGTCGTGCGTGATCATGACGACGCCCGCGCCGGTGATATCGCGCGCTTTACGCAGCAGGTTCAGGATCTGCTTCTGGACCGTCACATCGAGTGCCGTGGTGGGTTCGTCGCAGATGATGAGCGCCGGATCGTTGGCGATCGCCATGGCGATGACCACCCGCTGGCGCATACCGCCGGAGAATTCGTGCGGGAATGCCTTCGCGCGCAGTTCCGGATCGGGGATACCGACGAGGTCGAGCAGTTCTACCGCGCGTTTCGCCGCGTCGGCCCTGCTCGTATTCCCGTGCGCGAGCAACGCTTCGGCCACCTGATCGCCCACCCGGTACACCGGAGTCAGCGCCGAGAGCGGATCCTGGAACACCATGCTCACCGCGCTACCGCGCAGTTTCGACAGTTCCCGGTCGCCGAGGCCGAGCAGTTCTCGCCCGCGCAGCCGGATCGAGCCGGTGACCCGGGCCTGTTCGGGCAGCAGCCCCATCACGGCGAGGGAGGACACCGATTTCCCGGATCCCGATTCGCCGACGATCGCCAGCACCTCACCGTCGGCAACGGTGTAGTCCACCCCGCGGACCGCGTCGACGCGGCCTTCTTCGCTGGGGAACGAGACGCGCAGATCCGATACCTCCAGCAGGGGCGCGCGGCCCTGGCCGGAACCGGACCCACCGGGTACCGCCCGGTCCGCCGCCGATTGCACCGTCGTGGTCTCTCCGGTCATGTCCGCGCTTCCTCCGCCTGCCGGGACTTCTCCGCTGCCTTGCGCGCCTTGCGCGACGGCCGGGACCGGGCGCGTTTCGCGCCGGGATCGAAGGCGTCGCGCAGGCCGTCGCCGACCAGATTCGCGCAGAGCACGGTGATGATCAGCAGACCGCCCGCGAAGAGGAACAGCCAGGGATAGGTCATGGCGGAACTGGTGCCGTTGGCGATGAGCGTGCCCAGCGAGACATCCGGCGGTTGCACCCCGAAGCCGAGGAAGCTGAGCCCGGTTTCGGCCATGATCGAGGCGCCGACGGTGAGCGTGGTGTCGATGATCAGAATCGAGGCGATATTCGGCACGATATGGGTGAGGATGATCGTCCGGGTCGGTGCGCCCATATAGCGGGCGGCCCGGACGAATTCGCGTTCGCGCAGGCTCATGGTCAGCCCGCGCACGATTCGCGCGCTGATCATCCAGCCGAACACGCTGAGCAGGATGATCAGCAGCACGATCGAGCCGCTGCCCTTGGTCCGTGGCGCGAACAGGGCCACGATGATGAAACTCGGTACCACCAGCAGCAGGTCGACCACCCACATGAGGGTCCGGTCGGTCCAGCCGCCGAGCAGTCCGGCCACCGCGCCGGTGACGGCGGCGATGGTGGTGGAGAACACGGCCACGCACAATCCGATGATCAGCGACTTCTGTAGCCCGCGCAGGGTCTGGGCGAGCACGTCCTGCCCGATCTCGGTCGTCCCGAAGGGATGTTGGGGGCTCGGCGGTTGCAGCAGCGCGGTGTAGTCGATGTCCTGATAGTCGTAGGGCAGCAGCGACGGCAGTACGAAACTGGCCACGAACATCAGGATCAGCACCGCGGCGCCGACCAGCGCGGGTTTGTTGCGCAGGAACCGGCGCAGGATGAGTTTGCGCCGGCCGGAGGCGGCCGGCTCGGGCGCCCCCTGGACCAGGATCTCGGTTTCGTTGATACTCACGCTGTGTCCTCGGGCATGATCGGGAGCCCTACGTGGTGACGCTCCGCTGCCGCCTCCGGGCTCGTCCCGATCATGCGGCGTCCTCGGGCATGATCGGGAGCCCTACGTCGTCACGTTTCGCTGCCACACCGCTCATCCCACACGCACCCGGGGGTCGAGGATCGCGTAGACGATATCGGAGAGCAGGCCCGACACCAGGACCACCAGGCCGGCGAACGCGGTCACCGTAGCGACCACGTAGATATCCTGGGCGTTGATGGAATCCACCAGCCATTCCCCGACGCCGTGCCAGCCGAAGATCTTCTCGGTGAAGGTGGCGCCGGTGATCAGTCCGCCGAGGCTGTAGGCGAACAGCGTGGCCATCGGGATGAGGGCGGTCCGCAGACCGTGTTTGTAGAGGGCTCGGTTACGCGTGAGGCCTTTGGCCCGGGCGGTCCGGATGAAATCGCTCTGCAGGACATCGAGCATGGCATTGCGCTGGTAGCGGCTGTATCCGGCCATCCCGCCCAGGGCCAGGGTCAGCGTGGGCAGCACCAGATGCTGTAGGCGGTCGACCAGCTGGGCGCCGAACCCCTCGACACTGGTCGCCGATGTCTCGCCGGTATAGAGGAAGATCTGCGTGCCGGTGGCCGAGTTGATCTCGAGCGCGCCGAATTTCAGCAGCGTCGCGAGCAGGAACACCGGCGTCGACAGAATGAGCAGTGAGACGACGGTCGTGAAATAGTCACTGAATCTGTACTGGCGGATCGCGCCCGCCGCGCCGATCAACACGCCCAGCACGGTGCCGATGATCGAACCGAGTACCAGCAGCCGGAGACTGACACCGACCCGCCTGCCCAGTTCCTCGCTCACCGGCTGCCCGCCCAGCGTCTCGCCGAAATCGCCGTGCACCACACCGGTCATCCAGGTGACGTAGCGCTGCGGAATCGGCTCGTTCAGATGGAGTTCCTCGGCCTTGGCGTCGATCGCCGACTGCGGCGGTCGCGGATTGCGCTGCTCCAGGCTGTCCAGCGGCCGGAAGGTCAGCGAAGCGAGGCTGAAGGTGAGAAAGGACGCCAAGAGCAGCAGCACGACGTAATTGAGCGCCCGTCGTAGCAGAAAGCCGGCCATCGTTCCCCTCGATATCAGGTGTAGCCCCTGATCATAGGGAGCGATCCCACGGGATGCGCGACAGGCAGCATGAGCGAGTCAGGCCCGGAGGCGGCAGCGGAGCGTGACCACGCAGGGCCCTCGCTCATGCACAGAAGGCATGCCTGCTGCGTGTTCGCCCCGCGAACGGGTACGCCCGCCGAGGCGCCGCGGCCGACCCAGCAGAATGGAACGGGTGAGCGCAACGCGGCAGACCCGACCGGAACTGGTGGCCTCCGATGTGGACGGCACGCTGATCGATCCCTACGAGCGGGTCTCGGCGCGCACCCGCGCCGTGGTGGGGGCACTGGTCGCCGACGGAGTGCCGTTCGTACTGGCCACCGGGCGGCCGCCGCGCTGGATCGCCCCGGTGGTGGCCGGGCTCGGTTTCGCGCCGCTGTGCGTATGCGGAAACGGCGCCGTGCTCTACGACGCCGGGACCGACCAGATACTCGGGGCTTCGGTGCTGGATGTGGAAACCCTCGCCTGGGTCGCCGATCTCGCGGAGAAAGTGCTGCCCGGGTGCGGGCTGGCGGCCGAACGCATCGGCGCCAGCGCGCACGATGCGGCCACCCCGCAATTCGTCAGCTCACCGCAGTACGAGCACGCCTGGCTGAATCCCGACGACACCGCCGTGGCCCGTGACGAGGTGATCGACACCCCCGCGATCAAGATGCTGATCCGGCTACCCGGCGCCCGCAGCGGCGATATGGCGGCGACCCTGACCGCCCATACCGGCGACCGCGTGGATATCACTTACTCCACCGAGCACGGCCTGATCGAGATCTCCGCACCCGGCGTCACCAAGGCGTCGGGGCTGCGGATCCTCGGTGAGCGGCTCGGGGTCGATCGCGCGGATATGGTCGCGTTCGGCGATATGCCCAATGACATACCGATGCTGCGCATGGTCGGGCTGGGGGTCGCGATGGGGCACGCGCATCCGGAGGCGCTCGCGGCCGCCGACGAGATCACCGGGACCAACAGCGAGGACGGGGTCGCGCAGGTGCTGGAACGCTGGTGGCCTCCAGCGGAGTAACCGGGCGGCCGCGGATCGCCCATGGGAAAGACGACCGCGCCGAACCGTGCGAGGCACGTTTCGGCGCGGTGGGTGCGTGGCGTCAGGCGGCGGGTGAGGGCGGCGGCGCCGGGCCGGCCTGGGCGGCGGGTGCCGGTGCGTACTGCGGTACCAGTGGCTGCTCCTCTGCCGGGGCGGCGGTTGCGGGCGGCTCCGCGACTTCCGGGGCCCGGCCCGTGAACCGAGGGTTCGGGCCCCCGACTTCCGTGCCGGGGTCTGCGGCCCCGGGAACCTGGCCCGCGATCTCGGGACCCGGGCCCGCGACCGGGGGCACCGGTCCGACGACCTGCGGGGCCGGGCCCGCGCCGGGCACCGCCCGCGGGGCGGCGCCCGGCTGTCCCGCATGCGGTTGGGCCGTGCCGGGCTGTGCGCCCTGCCCCTGCAACTGCTGCTGGTAGGTGTCGTTGTAGGTCTTCCAGACGGTGGTGACGATATCGGCCGCCCGGTCCAGGATCAGCGAGCCGTTCTGGAAGTCCGTGCGCAGCCCCTCGGGCACCTGGTAGGCGTCACTGAGCGGCAGGCCGAGCACCCCGGCGTCGGCGCCGAGTTCCAGGAACCGATCCAGCACCTTGCCGACGACCTCGTGCACCTGGCCGTCCGGCGTGGTGTAGACGTATCCGTTCACGAATTTCGCGTACTGCTGGCCCTCGGCGGCGGGCAACGGTTCGGAAGCGGCCTGGCCGAGCGGCCCGTCCGGACCACCTTTGGACACCCAGTACTTCGCGATCACATTGTCGTTCACCATGGTCAGCAGCTTGGCGGTGAGATCGGCCAGTGCGGCCAGATCCGAGCGGGAGGCCTGGCTGCGCGGTGTGGACGACCGGGTCGCCCCCGCTTCACCGGCGGCTATCGTGCGGATCCGGTCCATCTGCGCGTAGGCGGCATCGCCGGGGCAGCTGGTGTTGCCCACGTCGCGATGCGCGAAGACCACCGGCAGATGCACCTCCTCACCCTGCGCGTACGGGGTGAACTCGGTGCCCTCCGAGTACATGGTGGTCTGGCCCTCGGGATCGAGGCCGGCGATCCGGGCGCGCCAGCCGATGAACTTGCCGGTGGCTTCGATCGAGGCGTCGGTGGGCTGTTCGACCTGGTAGTCGCCCATGATCGCGACCCCCGAGGTGTTCTCGTTGAAACCGCCCGCGTGCGCGCCCTGCACCGGTTTGTCCAGGCCGCCGTACCGGCCCTCGAAGATCTGCCCGTACTTGTCGACCAGCGCGTTGTATCCCATATCGCACCAGCCCAGGGTTTGGGAGTGGTACGCGTAGATGGCGCGGACGATCCCGGCCGATTCGGATTTGCTGTAGTCGTTGCGGCCGGCCGTGTGGTGCACGGTGATCCCACCCAGCCCGTCGTCGTAGGTGGGCTCCTGGCAGCGGATCGATTCGTCGGCGCCCCACTGGTCGCGGGTGATGACCCGGGGGCCGCCGCCGGGCAGGGCGGCGGCGATGTCCTGGAGTTGATCGTCGACCGCGCCGCGACCGGGATCGATCAAGACGGCGGTGAGATCGGGAGGCTGCTGCTGCCCACCCGCCGCGGCGGGTGTCCGCCCGAGCGGATCGCCCTCGTACTGCTGCGGTTTGCGGGTGACGAGCACCTGCACCGAGGTGGTGTTGCCGACGTAGATGGGGTCGGTGCCGGTGGACCCGCCGGCCGCCACGCCGTCGGCGCCGTCGATCGGGTTGGCCTCGTACCACTGACCCCAGCCGCCGTCGGGCTGTTCGGCTCGGATCATGACGGTGGTGTTCGCCAGGTCCGGAGCGGTCAGCGCGACCATGCTGAAGGGCTGTTCCCGGTTCAGTTCCTTGACCTGCGCGCCGACCGCGTCCATGAATTCCGGTGGAATGACCCCGGGGGTGAGCGCGGGGGTGTCCGCGGCCGGGGTCCCGCCCTCGGTCACGAAACCCAGACCGGGCTGTCGGCCCGGGAGCCGGCGGCCCGGATCGGTGGGCGTGGTCGTGCCGTTCGGGGTGACGCCGGGCACGCCCAGTGCCTGCAGATCGGCCAGGCGCAGATCGGGCAGGTTCAGGCCGGTCAGCTCACCCAGCGGCAGCACGGTGTCGGGGGCATCGCGCAGGGCGAGTTCGGAGAGTTGGGGCGGCACCGCGGTGAGTTCGATCTGGTCGGTCGATCCGCCCAGGTCGGTGACCGTGGGCAGCAGGATCGGGCCCGCTACCGCTACTAGCGCGACAACCGGCAGTACACAGGAACGCTTCGGTTTGCGGTAGGGCACGAGCTTCTCCAATCAGGGTTGCAACCAGTGATCGGTGAGCAAGTCATGCTTGCGAACTTCAGTCCCACGGATCACACTAGCCACATTCGTCACAAATCTAAACCTGAGGTTGAGGCTTTCCTGTTCGCTCGAATGTAGCTCCCGGAGCGTGGCCGGTCGAAACGACATGCCGACGTCGTGCCGAGTCGAAAGCGTCCGGGCTGACGATGGGAGTGCTCGTATGTCATATCGAAACAACACGACTCGACCGAAAGCCTCAGGGCGTCTGAATAACCCGCTGGTAGTCGCGGTTATGCCACAGTCGATGAGAGGTCGGCGAATTCGTCCAGGCCCATTACTCGCCTGCGGCGCGACGGCTCTGGCCATCGGCGGGGCGCTGCTCCTGCCCGGCGGCGCCGAGGTATACCGGATGCTTGCCGAGGCCGGTCCGGGGCACGGTCGCGGCCTGAGTCAGCACGGTGCGCTGCAGAACGCCGACAACGGGCAGAACGTCGATCAGATCCTCGCCCACTACTATCCGGGCGCCGAGTTCGGCACCATCGGCCCGGCGTCGGTATCGGTCCGGCTGCAGGAACAGGACGGCGCAGACCTGGCCGTCACCTCCGCCGCCGGAATGCGGCTCGCCGGACAGGAACTGCAGGGTGGTACGGCCGTCCGGCTCACGCCGCTGCCCGACGGCGGCGCGCACGCGGTCGTCACGCAGGGCTGCGACGGACCGGTCCTGTGGGAGAATCCGATCCAGGACCCGTGGGTCTATCCGCTCGACCCGAACCCGAACCGCCCGGCCGCGGAGCATCTGACGCTGTGCGACGGCGGTGCCTACCGTGGGTCGTTGGGCGTGGCCGCCGAGAACGGCGAGACCCGCACCGTCAACCGGGTGGAAATCCAGGACTATCTGCTCGGCGTGGTCCCGGCGGAGATGCCGCCGGACTGGGCGCCCGCCGCCCTGGAAGCCCAAGCGGTCGCCGCCCGGTCCTACGCGCTCGCCGAAACCCGCTGGCCCTACGCGCAGACCTGCGATACCACCGACTGCCAGGTCTACAGCGGCACCGCCCAGGAAGATCCGCGCACCACCGCCGCGGTGGCGGCCACGGCCGGCCGGGTACTGCTGCGCGACGGGCGGATCCTGCGTGCCGAGTACTCCGCCGCGCCCGACGGCGGCTCGCCCGCCGATATCCAGACCTTCGAGGTGGGTCCGACACCCGCCGAACTCGCGGTCACCACACCGGCGCCCCTGCCGCCCCCGGTGACCCCGCCCGCCGGATCGCCGGAAGGCGCCGCTCCGGGCGCCACCGAACCGTGGAACGAGACTTCGCCCGAAGGTATGAAATCGGGCGCGCCGGTGCCACGTACCCCGGAGGGTTCGCTTCCGGTGTCCCCGGGTGGTACGCCCGGTGCGGCCCCGTCGCCGATCGATACCGCCTACGAGGAAATGGGCGGTATGCAGGGGGCGCTGGGTCTGCCCGTCACTCCGGAACTGCCCCTACCCGAGGACGCGGGCAAGTACCGGCTGTACGAGAACGGCGTCATCGTCTACACCGCCGAGCTGGGCGCGCAGGTCGTCGACTTCGACACCCTGATGCAGTTGGTACCCGGTATCACCGACGGCGCGGCGCCCGCCGACCCCGGATCCGGTAGTTCCGGGGCGGCCGATTCCGAGGCGGCGACGATCCCCGGCCGGATGCCGGCCGGACGCGCCGCGCCGGACAGCCCACCGGAGCCCGAGACCCGGCCGGCCGGGTCGGGCACGGTCGACGGCGACCGGCCCGCGCCCGTACCCGGGGCCCAGCGCATCCCGACCAGAATGGAGACCACCGAGGTGTTCTAGCCGCCGACCGACGGCTTGTCCGGCGACGGCGGCCGGAACCACCAGCCGCACCCTGCGCCACTACGGGCAGCTGGGGTTGTTGCCGCCCAGCCGGATCGGCGTGAACGGATACCGCTACTACGACGAGCGCTCGCTGGTGGCGTTCGCTGAGCGCCGCCGAGAGACAGGCGTTCCAGCAGGCCCGGCTCGATATCGCCGCGGCCTTCGGGCGGGCGCGTAAGGCCGGGCTCGCGCCGGACAGCCCCGAGGTCCAGGAGATCACCGCGCGGCACTACGAATGGGTCACCGGCGGCCGGCAGGGCTGTCGCCCCGACGCGCAGGCATTTACCGGGCTGGGCGAAATGTATGTCGCCGGTGAACGTTTCGGCGCGAACTACGACGTGCACGCGGCAGGCACGGTGGAACTGATCCGGGACGCGCGATGCGCGTCTACGCCGAGAACAATCTCGAATAGCGGCGGCGTCCGGGCACCCGCGCACGAATACGCGCGCGGGTGCCCATGTTTCACATTTTTCGGGAATCGGCCCACCGGCGATCGTCGGCGCTGCGCGGTACAGTGCCCCGAAACCGTGACAAAGGGGGAGGTCCCGTGAGTTATCCGTATGGTCAGCCGCCGCAGCAGCCCGGCCCGCCGTTTCCGTCCGCGCCGTATTCGCCGCCGCCCGCCTATCCGGCCCCGCCCGCCCACCAGATGGGTTACGCGCCCGGGCCGCAGTACGCCGGCAGTTACGGATATCAGGCGCCGCCCAGCGGTGGCACCGGTATCACCGCCGGGATCCTCGCCCTGCTCGGCGGGGTCGCCAGCGCGTTGTCCGCTGTCGGGATGTTCGTGCTCGCCTCGGCCACCTCGGAGAGTTCACTGACCAACGGCGCCGTTCTGGCCACCGGCGCCCGCCGCCGCACCAGCAGTTCGAGTTCCAGCGGTCCCGATATCGATTTCGATTTCGACCTCGCGGGCACCGGTGTGGTGCTGGGCGTCGCCTACAGCGTTCTTGCCCTTTTGCTCCTGATCGGCGGCATCCTGCTGCTGCGGCGCAGCAATACCGGGCGAGTGATGGTCATCCTCGGATGCGTGCTCTCGATCGTGCTGACCGTCGTCGTGGTCGGTGTGGTCGCCGTCGGGGGCGGTATCAGCGTTCTCGGTGCTCCGCTCTTCGCGATCCTCACCCTGGTACTGGCCGCCGTCGCTCCCACCAAGCGGTGGATCGAGGCCGCCCGGCTCCCCGTTCCGGCCGGCGCCTACGGGGTCGCCCCCTACGGCTACCGCTGACAGCGCCGGTGAACAGCACTTTCCCCGCGCCGGGGCCGGACCGCCCCGGCCCCGGCCCCGGCGCGTAATTTCCCGGCACCCGGCATGGAAAGCCGCTCACCTGGTAATACCGCTGACCTTCCGACTCCGACTGGCGCCGGGAAACGCTTCCGATACGCTGGGCTCCCGTGACCGCCGCATCGTCTCCGGGTAACTCAGATAACACCGCACAGTTCGACTTGATCGTGGTCGGCTCCGGCTTCTTCGGGCTGACCGTCGCCGAGCGCAGCGCGAACTTACTGGGCAAGAGAGTCCTCGTACTGGATCGCCGCCCGCATATCGGCGGTAATGCCTATTCGGAACCCGAACCGGAAACCGGTATCGAGATCCACAAATATGGCGCGCATCTGTTCCACACCTCGAACAAACGGGTCTGGGACTATGTCACGCAGTTCACCGAGTTCACCGGCTACCAGCACCGCGTTTTCGCCCTGCACAAAGGGCAGGCGTACCAGTTCCCCATGGGGCTCGGCCTGGTGTCGCAATTCTTCGGCAAGTATTTCACCCCGGACGAGGCGCGCGCGCTGATCGCCGAACAGGCCGCCGAGATCGAGACCAAGGATGCGCAGAACCTCGAGGAAAAGGCCATCTCGCTGATCGGCCGTCCGCTGTACGAGGCGTTCGTCCGCGACTACACCGCCAAACAGTGGCAGACCGACCCCAAGGAACTGCCCGCCGGCAATATCACCCGGCTCCCGGTCCGCTACACGTTCGACAACCGCTACTTCAACGACACCTACGAGGGCCTGCCCAAGGAGGGGTACACGAAGTGGCTGGAGAACATGGCCGCCAGTGACCTGATCGAGGTCCGGGTGGACACCGACTGGTTCGATGTGCGTGACGAGCTGCGCGCGCAGAATCCGGACGCCCCGGTGGTGTACACCGGCCCGCTGGACCGCTACTTCGACTACGCCGAGGGCGAGCTGGGCTGGCGCACCATCGACTTCGAGACCGAGGTGCTGCCCACCGGCGACTTCCAGGGCACATCGGTCATGAACTACAACGACGCCGATCCGCCCTACACCCGGATCATCGAGCCGCGGCATTTCCATCCGGAGCGGGACTACCCGACGGACAAGACGGTCATCATGCGCGAGTACTCGCGTTTCGCCAAGACCGGCGACGAACCGTACTATCCGATCAACACTCCCGAGGACCGGGCCAAACTGACCGCGTATCGCGACCTGGCCAAGAAGGAGACCGCGGATGCGAAGGTCCTGTTCGGTGGCCGCCTCGGTACCTATCAGTACCTGGACATGCACATGGCCATCGCGAGCGCGCTGAACATGTTCGACAATGTGCTGCGTCCGCATCTGGAGACGGGTGCGCCGCTGGCCGAGGAGAACAACGACGTATGACCTCTGCATCACTGGCGCACCGGGCGTCCGCGACCCGAGCGAAATCGCTGCTGCAACGGGTGATCCTGCCGCGCCCGGGCGAGCCGCTGGATGTGCGCACCCTCTACCTGGAGGAGTCGGCGACCAACGCGCGGCGGGCGCATGCCACCACCCGGACCTCGCTGTCGATCGGCGCGGAGTCCGAGGTCTCGTTCTGCACCTATTTCAACGCGTTGCCGGCCAGCTACTGGCGGCGCTGGAGCATGCTCGACTCGGTGGTGCTGCGGCTGGAGCTGGCCGGACACGGCCGCGTCGACCTGTACCGGTCCAAGGCCGACGGCTCCCGTATCCACGTCCAGGGCTGTGAGTTCGCGGTGGCCTCCGGCGCGGAGACGGTGCCGGTGGAGATGGAGGCCGATTTCGGCCCCTTCGAGGACGGCGGCTGGCTCTGGTTCGATATCACCACCGACACCGCGGTCACTCTGGTGTCCGGAGGTTGGTACGCGCCGGTCGAGGCACCGGGGGAGGGCCGGATCGCGGTCGGTATGCCGACCTTCAACCGCCCCACCGATGCCGTGACCACGCTGAAGGCGCTCGGGGCCGATCCGCTGGTGCTGGCGCAGATCGACGCGGTGATCATTCCCGATCAGGGCACCCGTAAGGTCGTCGACGAACCCGGTTTCGACGAAGCCGCCGCCGTTCTCGGCGACCGGCTCGCCATTCACGACCAGCCCAATCTCGGCGGGTCCGGCGGGTACAGCCGGGTGATGTACGAGGCGCTGAAAACCACCAGCGCCGAATTCATCGTCTACATGGACGACGATATCGAGATCGAACCGGATTCGATCCTGCGCGCGCTGGCGTTCGCCCGTTTCGCGAAATCGCCGGTGCTGGTGGGTGGCCAGATGCTCAACCTGCAGGAGCGCTCCCATCTGCACGTGATGGGCGAGGTCGTCGACCGCAACATCTTCATGTGGTCGGCGGCGCCGAATGTCGAATACGACCACGATTTCGCCAAATACCCGTTGCGTGACCGCGACAATTCGAAACTGCTGCACCGGCGTATCGATGTGGATTTCAACGGCTGGTGGACCTGCGTGATCCCGCGTCAGGTGGCCGAACAACTCGGGCAGCCGCTGCCGCTGTTCCTGAAATGGGACGACGCCGAATACGGATTGCGCGCCCGGGAGGCCGGATATCCGACGGTCACCCTGCCCGGCGCCGCGGTCTGGCATATGGCGTGGAGCGACAAGGACGACGCGATCGACTGGCAGGCGTATTTCCACCTGCGCAATCGCCTGGTCGTCGCCGCGCTGCACCAGCCGGGTAACGGGCGGGCCATGATCGTCAACACGGTCAAGGCGACCCTCAAACACCTGCTCTGCCTCGAGTATTCGACGGTCGCCATCCAGAATCTCGCGATCCGGGATTTCCTGGCCGGCCCCCAGCGTCTGTTCGAACTGCTGCCGAGCGCGCTCGGCGCGGTCCACGAACTGCGCAAACAGTATCCGGACGCGGTGATCCTGCCCTCGTCCACCGAACTACCGCTGGCCAGCGGTAACGGGGTCGGCGCGGTGGGGGAGCCCGCCAACCCGATCGCCAAGCTCGTGCGGCTGGGCAAGGGGCTGCTGCACAATCTGCGTCCGGCGCACGAGCAGCACCACGACCGGCCTCAGCTGAACGTGCCCACGCTGGATGCGCGCTGGTTCCTGCTCTCGCAGGTCGACGGGGTCACCGTCACCACCGCGGACGGACGCGGTGTGGTGTACCGCAAGCGTGACCCGCGCCAGGCCTACGGCCTGCTCCGGGAAGCGCTGCGATTGCGTAAGGAACTCGCCGCGCGACTGCCGGAGATGCGGCAGCGCTACCGTGCCGCGCATGCGGAACTCACCGGTACGGCCGCGTGGGAGAAGGTTTTCGGGATCGACAGCAGCGAGGAGAGCCAGCGGTGAACGCCATGAACCCGAGCCTGCAGGATTCGGGTACCGGCCGGTCACCGGCGGAAGTCAGGATCCTCGAGGCGGTCCAGGGCGCCATCGCGACCCCGCCGGTGATCTCGGCGGCGCGCGGTATGTCGCATTTCGGGGAGCACGCGCTCGGCTGGGTCGGTATCGCCGCGGTCGGCGCGCTGGCCGACAAACCACGGCGCCGCCAGTGGGCCGGGGTGGCGGTCGGCGCCGTGGGTGCGCACGCGGCCTCCATCGTGATCAAGCGGATCGTCCGCCGGCCCCGCCCGCACGCGCCATCGGTCCAGGTCAACGTATCGACACCGAGCAAGCTGAGCTTCCCCTCCTCGCACGCGACCTCGACAACCGCGGCGGCGGTGCTACTCGGAAAATTGACCGGGCTACCCTTGCCTGCGGTGCTCGTACCGCCGATGTTGCTGTCCAGAGTCGTGCTCGGGGTGCATTACCCCTCCGATGTGCTCGCCGGTTCCGCGCTCGGTGCCGCGTCCGCCGCCGCCCTGCTCGCCGCCGAAAAGAGACTCGACAGTGACCGCACAAGACGAAAAGGCCCGAGAAGAAAAGGCACTGCCCGCCATGAGTGAAGAGCCCACCGGCGCTGATCTGGCCGAAGCCGAAGTCAAAGGGCCTCCCAAAACGCTGGTCGGTGGCCTGGTCAAGGCAGCTCGTCCGCGCCAGTGGGTGAAGAACGTCCTCGTGCTGGCCGCGCCGATGGCGGCGGGTTCGGTGACCGATCTCGATGTGCTCGCCAATGTGGCCATCGCCTTCGTCGTCTTCTGCATGGCCGCGTCCGGTGTCTACCTGACCAACGACGCGATGGATGTCGAGGCCGACCGGGCCCACCCCACCAAGCGGTTCCGTCCGATCGCCGCCGGTGTGGTCCCGGTGAATCTCGCCTTCGCGCTGTCGGCGGTGCTGCTGCTCGGTTCGCTGGCGCTGTCGTTCCTGGCGTCCTGGCAGCTGGCCGTCACGATGGCGGTGTACATCGGGGTGCAGCTGGCCTACTGCTTCGGTCTCAAACACCAGGCGGTCCTGGACATCTGCATCGTGTCCTCGGGCTTCCTGTTGCGGGCGATCGCCGGCGGTGTGGCGGCGGGGATCCCGCTGTCCCAGTGGTTCCTGCTCATCATGGCGTTCGGCTCGCTGTTCATGGCGGCCGGTAAGCGCTACGCCGAGCTACAACTGGCGCTGTCCACCGGTGCGAAGATCCGTAAATCGCTGGAGTACTACACCCCGACCTACCTACGGTTCATCTGGAGCCTGGCCGCGACCGCGGTGGTGGTCTTCTACGGTCTGTGGGCCTTCGAACAGGGCGCGGCCAAGGACACCGAATGGTTCGCCCTCTCGATGATCCCGTTCACCGTCGCGATCCTGCGCTACGCCGTGGATGTCGACGGTGGCGAGGCCGGTGAACCCGAGGAGATCGCGTTCGGCGATCGCGTCCTGCAGTTGCTCGCCATCGCCTGGATCGGAGCGGTAGGTGTCGCTGTCTATCTCTTCTGACGAGATTGCGGTAGCCGAAACAGAACAGCCCGACGAGCGCGCCGCCACCCGGCGGCGGCGCTCGCCGGGTTCGGTCTCGCGGGGGGTGTTCGCCGGCGGCATTCTGGTGACCGTCGCCCTCTTCGCGTTCGGTGGCTGGGAACGTCGCTGGATCGCCGACGACGGACTGATCGTGTTGCGTACCGTGCGCAACCTGCTGGCCGGCAACGGCCCGGTCTTCAACGCGGGTGAACGGGTGGAGACCAACACCAGTACGGCATGGACCTATGTCGTCTGGTTCTTCAGCTGGCTCACCCAGGGCCGGCTGGAATACGTGGTGCTCGGTGTGGCGCTGACGCTGTCGCTGCTGGCGGTGCTGTTCGCGATGCTGGGCACCGGCAAACTCTGGGGCCCGGCCTCGTCGACGCTGCTACTGCCCGCCGGAGCACTGGCCTACATCTCCGTGCCGCCCGCCCGCGACTATGTGACCTCCGGCCTGGAGAACTGCCTGGTCATCTGCTGGATCGCCCTGCTGTGGCTGCTGCTGGTGCGGTGGAGCAGAGCCGACCGGCCGACCGTGCCCGGGCTCTTGGGCCTGGCCTTCCTGGCCGGTCTGGCACCGTTGATCCGGCCCGAGATGACCGTGGTGGGCGGCCTGGCCCTGCTGCTCATCTTCTTCGCGCCCATGCCGCGGTCGCGGCTGCGGCCGTGGCTGCTGCGGGGCCTGGTGGTGGCGGTCGCCGGCGCGGTTCCGCTGCTCTACCAGGTCTGGCGGATGGGCTATTACGGCCTGCCCTACCCCAACACCGCGGTCGCCAAGGACGCGGGCGGGGCGAAATGGGGCCAGGGTTTCACCTACCTGTGGGATCTGGCCGGACCCTACTACCTCTATGTACCGCTGGTCGTCCTGCTGCTCGCGGGGCTGGTGGCCGCGCGAGCACATTATGTGCGCCCGGATACCGGTACCGTCGTGGACCCGGCGGCCGGTCGGTTCCGGCAGTTCCGGGAGCGGCTGCGCTCACCCTCGGCGGTGGTGGCGCTGGTGCTCGGCGCGGCGGTGCTGCTGACGGTCTACGCGCTGCGCGTCGGCGGCGATTTCATGCACGGGCGGATGCTGCTGCCCCAGCTGTTCCTGTTCCTGCTGCCGGTCGCGGTCCTTCCGGTCCGGTTGCCCGAGGGCGGTCTGCGGTCGATGACCCGCCGCGAGGCCCCCACGTTCGCGGTGCTGGTCGTCGCGCTGGTGGGCACGGTGGCGTGGGCGCTGCTGGCGTCGGGTACCACCGCCATCAAGACCGGTACCCACATCAACAAGTCCGGGATCGTGGACGAGCGGATCTACTACGTTCTCAACACCGGTCACGATCACCCCATCCGCGCCGAGGACTACCTGGACTACGCGCGCATGCGCCCGATGGTGGAGGCGATCGAGAACACTCCCGACGGTGGTCTGCTGCTCAATTCCCCGTCGTTCATGATGTGGTACATCGCCCCGCCACCGCTGCCCATCCCGCCGGGCGGGTACGGGCATACGGTCTACTTCCTCAACCTGGGCATGACCAGCATGAATGTCCCGTTGGACGTCCGGGTCATCGATCCGATGGGCCTGGCCTTCCCCCTGGCCGCGCACACCGATCGGCTCACCGACGGGCGGATCGGGCACGACAAGAGCCTGTATGCGGACTGGGTGATCGTAGAGACCGGCATGGTCGACATCAAGCCCTGGCTGCCGTGGTACATGGATGAGGACTGGGTGAAACAGGCTCGGGTGGCGACGTCGTGCCCCGACACCTACGCGCTGGAGCTCTCCTACAAGGGCCCGCTGACAGTCGAGCGGTTCAAGCACAATCTGCTGCACGCTTTCGATTTCGCGTCGTATCGCATAGACCGGGTGCCGAAATATGAAATTCAACGCTGTGGTCTCGTCGATCCGATACCACCGGTGCGCTGAACTGCTGTTTCTCCGACGGTAGTTCGGCTGTTCGCCGCGTCTTCGCATTCCTGGTAGGCGTGTGAACTGCGGCCGGGTTAAAGTGCTCGCGTCCGGCCCCGGCTCGTCCGGGCCGGGGACCGGTAGTCGTACTGCGCGGCCGTGGGTCGCACGACGGAGGGCGGGAAATATGCAAGGGGTTATCGGCCGTGATGTCCGGAGCGCACGTCCGGGGCGGCGGTGGGGCGGTCGGCTCAAGCGCACGGTGCTGCTGTCCCTGGCGGCCCTGCTCCCGGTCGGCGCCTCGGTGGCCGGGCCCGCGGCTCCGGCGTCGGCGCAGTTCGACCCCAGCGGTATCGATTTCTGGGTCGATTCGGAGATGGGACCGATCAAGTCGCGCGTGTTCCGCGCCGCCGACGGCAATACCGGCCGGGTCGTCTACGCCCTGGACGGGATGCGTGCCCGCGACGATCTCAGCGGCTGGGAGATCGATACCGATGTCGCCCGGGAACTGACCAAGTGGAATATCAACGTGGTCATGCCGGTGGGCGGCCGGTCGAGCTTCTACGCGGACTGGAACGCCCCGAGCGATTTCTTCGGACTGGGCAGCTCGGGTAGCGCCGGCGGTGCCACCGGCTCGGCGGCCGATTCGGGTTCGGGCCTGGCCTCGGGTTCGGCGGCCGGAGTCGGGCGGACCACCACCTACAAGTGGGAGACCTTCCTGACCCGCGACCTGCGCTGGGCGCTGCGTGATCGGCTCGGGTTCAACCCGAACGGCAACGGCGTGTTCGGGCTGTCGATGGGTGGCAGCGCGGCCCTGGCACTGGCGGCCTACCATCCCGATCAGTTCCGCTACGCGGGTTCCTATTCCGGCTATCTCAATGTGTCCGCGCCCGGTATGCGGGAGGCGCTGCGGGTGGCCATGCTCGACGCCGGCGGCTTCAATATCGACGCCATGGCGCCGCCGTGGAGCCCGCAGTGGCTGCGGATGGATCCGTTCGTGTTCGCGCCGCAGCTGCGCCAGCACAACACTCGTCTGTGGATTTCCGCCGGCAGCGGCCTCCCGGCCGCTACCGACGGACTGAGCTTCGACACGGTCAACGCGATGGGTCTGGAGGCGCTGGCGCTGGCCAACACCCGGGCGTTCCAGGTGCGGATGATGTCGCTGGGCGCGACCAACGCCACCTACGACTTCCCGGCGGTCGGCGTGCACAACTGGCAGTACTGGGCGACCGAGGTCTATCGGATGATCCCGGATATGTCGGCGAACATCGGCTGACCGCGCACCGGACGACCCCGGCCGGCCTCTTTGCGCAATCGTTGCCAAGGGGAGTTGCCGGCGGGTCCGGCAACGAACGGGTACACCGGCCTCCGGCCGGCTGTGACCTATGACACTATTTACGCAACATGAACGCGGGTATAGCCGCGTGATGTACCAGGAACATGTATCCAGATAACGGCTTCCGTCTCCCGATGGGGCTGTGGTCTATGTATCCGAGATGGGGCCGGTAACGTAGCTAGGTACTTGCTATCCGGCTGTCCAGGCGAAAGGTCTAGTCGAATGCGAAGTGCGCGCAGGCCCGGATCGGTGCGTATCCGGCGGTGGGTACAGCGTTGGGCGATGGGGATGGCGGTGGCGCTGCTCGCTCCCCTCGCGGTGGCTCTCTCCGATATCGCTCCCCGGGTCGAGGCGGCTCCCAACCCGGCCGGCTTCGATTTCTGGGTCGACTCGCCGGAGATGGGTCCCATCAGGTCGCGGGTCTTCCGCGCCAAGGACGGCAACACCAACCGGGTGGTCTACGCCCTCGACGGCATGCGGGCCCCCGAAACGCACAGCGGCTGGGAGAACGACACCGATGTCGCCAACGCGCTGACCGACTGGAACATCAACGTCGTCATGCCGATCGGTGGCATGTCCAGCTTCTACGCGGACTGGAACGCGCCGAGTTCCTTCTTCGGCCTTCCGCCGACGGGATCGACGTCCGGTTCCGGAGCCCTGAATGTCATTTCCGAGGGTCCGGGCAAGAGCTACCGCTACGCCTGGGAGACCTTCATCAATCAGCATCTGCGGTGGGCCCTGCGCGACCGGCTCGGCTTCAACCCGAACCGCAACGGTGTCTTCGGATTGTCGATGGGCGGCAGCGGCGCCCTGGCCCTGGCCGCCTACCACCCCGATCAGTTCAGTTTCGCCGGGTCCTACTCCGGCTACCTCAATGTCTCCGCGCCCGGTATGCGCGAGGCCCTTCGGGCCGCCATGATCGACGCCGGTGGCTACAACGTGGATTCCATGGCCCCGCCCTGGGGCCCGCAGTGGCTGCGGATGGACCCGTTCGTCTTCGCGCCGCTGCTGCGCGACCACAACACCCGGTTGTGGATCTCGGCCGGCAGCGCGCTGCCCGGGCCCGCCGACGGGCTCAACGGCAACACGATCAACGGTATGGGGCTCGAGGCGCTCGCGTTGGCCAACACCCGGGCGTTCCAGGTGCGGATGATGACGCTGGGCGCGAACAATGTCACCTACTCGTTCCCGGCGACCGGTATTCACTCCTGGACCTACTGGGAGGCCGAGGTGCATCGGATGCTCCCCGATTTGTCGGCGAATATCGGATAACGCCAGTTCGGGGTCCCGTTCGCAGGGCTCCGCACACAGCACGATGTGCCCGCCCGGAAGGAAACGGTCGGGGCGGGCACACTGCTGTCGATAGGAATTCGTCCTCGGTTCGTATTCCGTTACACAAGCCAGGTCGGAGCGCGATTTCGATAACAGCCGAATATCCCGGGCCGCCGCGACATCAACGCTCCGGCAAGGTATCGTCACGGGGCGATCACAGCGGTTCTTGCGGCGGATTTCGGCCAACCGATCAGCACGGCCTTGCTCGGCTCGGCGAGGTCGAATAAAGTCCAGCGAGCACATCTGTGACCAGATCGTTGTAGCGCTGTCGGCCCAGTGGTAGGTCGGGACCCGGCCGCCGGCGCCGCCGAGGAGAAACGGGGTGTTGTCCGCACAGCGGTAGCGACAACGCCACAACAGCAGAAAGAGAGCAGAATTCATGCGTTTCGGCAGGGCAGCCGGCCCGAAGAGAAGTACCGGGCGGTCGCGGGCACCCCGCGGTTGGCGTAACCGGATTCTGGCTATCGGTGCGGCAGTGCTCGCGCTACCCGTCGCGGCAGGTATCGCGGCCCCGACCGCCATGGCTTCGCCCGCGGCACCGGTCAAGCGCGGCGCCTTCGAAGAACTGATGGTTCCCTCCAGCATGGGGCCGATCAAGGTGCAGGTCCAGTGGGCGGCGCGCGGCGGCAACGCCGGTCTCTACCTGCTCGACGGCCTGCGCGCCCGCGACGACCGCAACGCCTGGTCGTTCGAGACCAACGCGCTCCAGCAGTTCGGCAACGACAACATCTCCCTGATCATGCCGGTCGGTGGCCAGTCGAGCTTCTACGCCGACTGGTACTCGCCCAGCAACACCAACGGGCAGAAGTTCACCTACAAGTGGGAGACCTTCCTGACTCAGGAGCTCCCCGCCTTCCTCGAGGGCCACGGCGTCTCCCGCACCAACAACGCGATCGCCGGCCTGTCCATGGGTGGTAGCGCCGCCCTGGCCCTGGCCGCCTACCACCGCGACCAGTTCCGCTCGGCCGCCGCCTACTCCGGCTACCTGAACATCTCGGCGCCGGGTATGCGTGAAGCCATCCGTGTCGCCATGCTGGACGCGGGCCGCTACAACGTCGACTCGATGGCCGCGCCGTGGAGCCCGCAGTGGCTGCGGATGGACCCGTTCGTGTTCGCCCCGCAGCTGCGTGGCCTGCCCATGTACATCTCGGCGGCCAGCGGCCTGCCCGGTCCGTACGACAAGCCGGCCGGTGCGGTCGGTGCGTTCAACACCGGTAACGCCATGGCGCTGGAAGCGCTGTCGCTGGTGAACACCCGTGCCTTCCAGGCGCGCCTGAAGACGCTGGGCATCAACGCCCACTTCGACTTCCCGAACGTGGGCACCCACTCGTGGAAGTACTGGGAGGGCCAGCTCTTCGCCTCGCGCAAGATGTTCCTGGATTCCACCAACGGCTGGTGACCGAAGGCTCGCCATTCGGTTGCCGCTGAACCGATAGTTCTCCCCAACGGCGCCACCCGCTTCGTATCGAAGCAGGTGGCGCCGTTGTCGTAGGTCCACACGGCGGTTGCGAACTGGTTTGCTGCCCGCGCGTCCTACCGGGTATCCGCATGCCACGGCGGTACAAACAGTGGGTGGCAGGGATGACACGCGTATACGGGGGGACGACCGGCCGGTCCCGCGGACGCGCCCGGCGACAGCTGACGGCCTGGGCCGCCGCCCTGGTGCTTCCCTTCGCCGCGGCGCAGACCCCCGCTCTCGCCCAGCCGACCGCCGCCGCGGCGGCCCCCGCCACGATCCGGAATGTGGTCTGGCACACAGACCGCGATGTGGCGGTCTGGGTCGACTCACCCGCCATGGGTGTCCCCATCCAGGTGCGGCTGCTGCTCGCCCGGGACTGGAACACCCAGCCGGACGCGAAGTTCCCGGTGCTGTACATGCTCGACGGCCTGCGCGCCACCGAGGACGAGAACGGCTGGATAAAGGACGCCGGGGCGGTGGATTTCTATGCCGACAAGAACACGACCGTGGTGCTGCCGGTCGGCGGACAATCGAGTTTCTACTCCGACTGGCTGCAACCGGACAACGGCAAGAACTACAAATGGGAGACCTTTCTCACCGAGGAACTCCCCCCGCTGCTGGAGAGCCAGTGGCGCGCCACCTCGACCAGGGGAATCGCCGGACTGTCCATGGGCGGAACGGCCGCAATGTTCCTGGCCGCGCGCAATCCCGAGTTCGTGAAATACGCCGCCTCCTATTCGGGTTTTCTCACCACCACCAGCCTCGGTATGCCGCAGGCTATTCGGCTGGCAATGGCCGACGCGGGCGGCTTCGACTCCGGCGCCATGTGGGGACCTCCCGGAAGCACGCAGTGGGAAGAACACGATCCACTGCTGCTCGCCGATCGACTGAAAGGTAAATCCCTCTACATCTCCAGCGGTACCGGCGTCTCCGGGAAACACGACGAGGGCAGCGAAATTCCGGGGGTGAGCACGAATATGTTCGGCATGGGTCTGGAGACACTGGCCCTGCTGACCTCACAGAACTTCGTGGACAAACTCGGCGAACTGAGAATCCCCGCGACCGTGAAGTACCGGGCCGCGGGCACCCACACCTGGCCGTACTGGGATTTCGAAATGCGGCAGTCGTGGTCGCAGGCCGCCGGCGCGCTCGGGGTCCCCGCCGGAAAGCCCGAATGCGTGGTCGCGGGCGCCATCGGCGCGGTCGCCAGTGGCAACGACTGGCTCGGCGACTGCCTCACCGGCGAATACCAGGTGCCCGGCGGGCTGGCCCAGGATTTCCGTCACGGCCGCGTCTTCTACTCCGCGGACGGCGGCGCGCATCCGGTGGCGGGCCGGATCGGCGGGGGATACCAGGCGGCAGCCGGGCCGCGCGGCGTGCTCGGTCTGCCGACCGGCGCCGAACAGCCGCTACCGGACGGCCGCGGCCGATTCCAGCCGTTCCAGCACGGCTCGCTCTATTGGACCCCGGAAACCGGCGCGCAGGTGGTGCGCGGAGCGATCCTCGAGGAATGGGGCAGGCAGGGTTTCGAGGGCGGGCCCGCGCGCTACCCCGTCGGCCCCGAGGTGAAAACGCCGAATCGCGACGGCGCGGTCCAGCCCTTCGAAGGCGGCCCCTTCTACTTCGGCCCCGCCACCGGCGCCCATCGCGTCGAAGGCCCGATCCTGGCCAAATATGCCGAACTCGGTTTCGAGAACAGTCGGCTCGGCTTCCCGGCCACCGCCCAGGTTCCCCTGAAGGACCTCGGCCAGTTCGCCCGGTTCGAAGGCGGCAGCATCTACTGGAGCCCCCTGTCCGGCGCATGGGCGGTCCGCGACGGACCCATCATGGACGCCTGGCGTGACGCGGGATACGAGGCCGGCCGGATCGGTTTTCCCATCAGCGACGAGTTCGCGATCCCGGGCGGAATCCAGCAGAACTTCCAGCGGGGCTTCGTCACTGTCCGGGACGACCGGACCGAAGTGCACGGTTGATCAGCCCTCACGAGTGATGTCGATCACTCGATGCAGCACAGCCCGACCCGACCCGATGGCCGCGAGGGCGGCACAGCGGTCTGCTCTTCGCGTGGGTCAGCATGCCGACCTGGACATCGAATGCCGACCCGACCCTGTGCGTCGAGTTTTGCGAGACACCTGAAAGGGTTGAGGCCCGTCTCGCCCCTTGGCCGAAGGTGCTCAACGGTCGCGCTCTATGGACGGCCAACCGCACATCGCATGCGCCGCAGGCGCGAGTCTCGAGGCCGAAACGGCGAGACACAAGGCCCGCTCGCCGCACGATCTACCCGGCCGAAGCGGGTCGATCCGAGCCTGCTCGCCGGGCAGTCCAGCGGTGATTCCGGGTCTAGTACTACCCTCGGGGTCGCGGCCCGGGGCAACCCGCCGGGCCGGGACGCACCCCGACCGTCAACCCAGTGGTTCGGCGGCCCCGACTCGAGCGGCCGTGAACCCGCGCATCCGTGCGCCGGAACACAGGATGGAATGTATGTATCGGACCCGAGGCACACTGCTCGGAGCGGTGGCGGCGGTGGCGGCCGCCGGATTGCTCGCCGGCTGCGGCAGCGACGACTCGACCGCGACCAGCACCCCGACGCTGTCGACTTCGGCCGGCACCACGTCCGCGAGTGCGGCCCCCGCGCCCTCGAGCGAGAGCCCGGCCCCCGCGCCGGCGCCGGAGGGCGAAGCCCCCGCGCCCGAGCAGCCGGCCGAACCCGAGGCGCCGGCCGAGGAGCCGGAGCGTCCCGCCCCGGTGCCGCCGCAGGAGAGCGACACCGGGAATCTCGGTGCCAAGGAGCAGACCTTCGTCGACGAACTGGCGAAGCAGGGTGTGACTCCGTCGTCCCCCGATATCGCGCTGAGTATCGGTAACTACGTCTGCCAGGGTGTGGCCGCGGGGACCTCCGATGCCGATATGTCGACGTTCGTGAACGCGATGGCGGGTTCGGACCCGTCGTTCGACCCCGCGAAGATGCCGGTGGAGCAGGCCGGTCAGATCTACATCAGCACCGCCAAAGCGCACTACTGCCAGTGACAGCCGATGAGTAGAGGACGTACCGGGTCCCGTCGATCCCGGCCGAAGGGTTGTCTGACATTGCTCGCGGTGGGAGTCGTCGGGCTCGTCATCGTGATCTTGCTCTGGTATCTGCTGGCCGGTTGCCTGCGGGAGCCCGGTCCGGGCCCCGGCCCCGAGCCGGGGCCCGGGGAACCGACCAGCCAGCCCGCGAGCTGCCCGGATGTGCAGATGATCTCGGTGCCGGGCACATGGGAGTCCAACAGCACCGACGATCCGTACAACCCGACGGCCAACCCGGCCTCGCTCATGCTCAATGTCAGCAATCCGGTCCGGGACCACTTCCCGGCGGGCCGGGTCGACGTCTACACCGTCCCCTACATCGCGCAGTTCTCGAATCCGATCGCCATTCCACCGGACGGTCAGGCCTCCTACAATGCCAGCCGCACCGAGGGCAGTCGGCGGACCTTCGATTTCCTGACCCAGCGTCACCAGGAGTGCCCGCTCACCACCTATGTGCTGGCCGGGTTCTCGCAGGGTGCGGTGATCGCCGGTGATATCGCGGAACAGATCGGCAAGGGCAACGGTCCGGTACCGGCGGACCGGGTGCTCGGGGTCACCTTGATCGCCGACGGGCGGCGGTCCGGCGAGACCGGTGACGGGCAGCCGATCCAGGTGGGCACTCCGCCGCCCGGTATCGGCGCGGAAGTGGCGCTGGCCGGGTTGACCGTTCCGGGGATCACCATGACCGGCGTCCGCAAAGAGGGATTCGGTGAGCTGGCCGACCGGGTGTACACCATCTGCGCGCCCGGTGACCTGATCTGCGACGCGCCTCGCAATGCGCTGAGCCCGTCCAATATCTTCGGCAGTATCGGGACCCTCGCGCAGGCGGTGGGCAACCCGGTACACAGCCTTTACCACAACTTCGTGGTGGACCCGAACGGCACAACCGCCACCCAGTGGGCGGCCGACTGGGCGATCGGTCTGGTCGACAGCGCGCCGTCTCCACCGCACTCGTGATCCGCGGATCCGGCGGAGACGGCGCCGTGGCGGCCGTCTTGTGACAATTCACCGCAGTCAGCGTGTTCCCCGCTGCCTGGCAGGCTGTAAAGTGCGCTGGTGATCGCGCATCCCGGGCCCTGCGCCGGCACGGGATGCGCAGACTTCCGATATCCAGGAGCATGAGTTCATGACAGAAGCCGCCGCACCGGTGGATGAGTTGAGCGCGCTGGGCACCCCGCTGCGTAGGTTCCGCTTCGCGGCCGCGGGTGAGGGAAACAAGCAGGAGGGCGGCGCCCGTAAGTTCATCCAGACGGCGCAGCAGGCCGAGGAGTACGGCTACGACACCTTCGTCGTGCCCGATCATCTCGGTGACCAGATCGGTCCGATCGCCGCTCTCGGCGCGCTGACCCAGGCCACCGAACGGATTCGGCTGGGTACGTCGGTGCTCGCCAACGGGTTTAGGCACCCGGTGGTGCTGGCCAAGGATCTGGCCACCATCGATGTGCTGTCCAAGGGCCGCCTCGAGGTCGGTATCGGGGCCGGCTGGAAGGCCGACGAGTTCGAGGCCGCCGGGCTGGACTACGACTGTCCGGGTATCCGGCTGGCCAAGCTCGACGAAACGCTGACCATTCTCGACACGCTGCTGCGTGGCCAGGAATGCACCTTCGAAGGCAAGTACTACCAGGTGCACGGCGTCAAGGGGACCCCACGCCCGCGGCAGGGCCCGCGGCCGCCGCTGTGCACCGGTGGCGGCGGTCCCAGGATGCTGGAACTCGCCGCCAAGCACGCCGACATCATCTCCATCGTTCCGGTCACCACCTCGAACGGCAAAGGTCTGCTCTCGGGTATCACGCTCGAGAAGACCATCGAGAAGGTGAACCTGATCAAGGAGGCCGCCGGGGACCGGTTCGAGCAGATCGAGCTGAACTGGGCGATCACGGCGATCGTCATCACCGACGACCGGGAGAAGACCGCCGAGATGGCGCTGTCGGCCATCGAGCGCGGGTTGCATCCCGACCTGGAGGTCGACGTGAAGCTGTCGGTCGAGGAGATCCTGAGCTCGCCGTATGTGGCGATCGGCACGTTCGAGGAGATCGCCGACCAGATGCGCCGTGTGCGGCAACTCACCGGTATGTCCTATGTGGGGATATTCCCCACCCAGATGGACGCCTTCGCGCCGGTGATTCCCTTGCTCCGGGAGGAGTGAGAAGCTCGTCTCTGTAACATGTCTCTGGTTTGAGAACATCTAGCCGATAGCGGTCACCGCGCAGACCGCACCCAGAACCCGCAGGGTCGGTTCTCGAATGGAGAGCACCCGCGGCGAAAGCGAGTCGGGGCCACACAGTAGATAACGGCGATCGTGCCGTTGACGCGTGCGCCTCGGAGGAGAAGGAATGGACGAGACTTTCGACGACTACCTGGACGAGAACGGGAACATCACCATTCCCGATGATCGCACCCTGGTCGACCACGTCGAGAAGCACACCCGTAACGACGCGAACACCTTGGCGTACCGCTACATCGACTACTCGCGCGAGCGCGATGGTGAGGTACACGAGCTGACGTGGCAACAGTTCGGGGTCCGGCTGCGCGCGGTGGCCGGTCGCCTGCAGCAGGTCACCACTCCCGGTGACCGGGTGGCGGTCCTCGCGCCACAGGGACTCGACTATGTGATCTCATTCTTTGCCGCCATCTACGCGGGCACTATCGCGGTGCCGCTGTTCGATCCGGACGAACCGGGTCATACCGACCGGTTGCACGCGGTGCTGGGCGACTGCAAACCGTCGGCCATTCTCACCGCAAGTTCGGCGGCGGCCGGCGTGCGTCAGTTCTTCCGTGGGCTGCCCGCCGCGCAGCGGCCGCGCATCATCGCCGTGGACGCGATTCCCGACAGCGTCGGCGACAGCTGGGCGCGCCCGGATATCGCGGTGGACGATATCGCCTACCTGCAGTACACCTCGGGTTCCACTCGGACCCCCGCCGGTGTGGAGATCACCCACCGCGCCGTGGGCACCAACCTGCTGCAGATGGTGGACGCCATCAACCTCGACTGGAACTCCCGCGGCGTCACCTGGCTGCCGCTGTTCCACGATATGGGTCTGCTGACGGTGATCCTGCCGGCCGTGGGCGGCAAGTTCATCACCATCATGTCGCCGGCGTCGTTCGTGCGGCGGCCGTACCGGTGGATCAAGGAGCTGGCCGCCGCCTCCGACGGTGCGGGCACCTTCGCCGCCGCCCCGAACTTCGCCTTCGAGCACGCGGCGGTGCGCGGTCTGCCCAAGAACGGTGAATCGCTGGACCTGTCCAACGTGATCGGCCTGATCAACGGCAGCGAGCCGGTGACCACCTCGTCGATGAAGAAGTTCAACGAAGCGTTCGCGCCGTACGGGCTGCCGAAGACGGCCATCAAACCGTGCTACGGCATGGCCGAGGCCACCCTGTTCGTCTCGGCGACCAAGGCCGAGGACGAGGCCAAGGTCACCTATGTGGACCGCACCGAGCTCAATGCCGGGCGCATGGTGCGGGTCGACCAGGGCTCCGAGAATGCGATCGCACAGGTGAGCTGCGGCTATGTGGCGAAGTCCCAGTGGGCGGTGATCGTCGATCCGGAATCGGTCGACGGTGACGCCCGGGAGCAGCCCGACGGCCATGTGGGCGAGATCTGGCTGCACGGAAACAATATGGGCATCGGGTACTGGGGCCGGGCGGAGGAGACCGCGGCGACCTTCCAGAACAAGATCGTCACCCCGCTGGCCGAGGGTAGCCACGCCGCGGGAACCACGCCCGACGCGTACTGGATGCGGACCGGCGATTACGGCGTGTACTTCGACGGCGAGCTCTATATCACCGGCCGGGTCAAGGACCTGGTGATCGTCGACGGACGTAACCACTACCCGCAGGACCTGGAGTTCTCCGCGCAGGAGGCCAGCAGTGCGCTGCGGCCCGGGTTTGTCGCGGCGTTCTCGGTACCGGCCAACCAGTTGCCGGCCGAGGTGTTCGCGCAGGGCAGCCATTCCGGTCTGAAGTTCGACGCCGACGACGCCTCCGAGCAGTTGGTGATCGTGGCCGAGCGCGGGCCGGGCGCCGGTAAGGCGGATCCGCTGCCGATCGCCGACGCGGTCCGTGCCTCGATCTCCCAGCGTCACGGTGTGACGGTGCGGGACCTGCTCCTGGTGCCGGCGGGTTCGATTCCGCGTACGTCCAGCGGCAAGATCGCCCGGCGTGCCTGCAAGGCCGCCTATGTCGAGGGCACCCTGCGGGGCGGTTACACCCAGCAGGCCTTCCCGGACGCACCCGAGGAATAGACCGACAACCGAGCCGGGTCGCGGCCTCGAGTGAGCGAAGCGAAGCGCCCATCCACCACAGCGATGCGCAGGCCGTTGCCGGGCACCGCGTACAGACAGGTAGCTTGAGGACTGATGGCTGATAACGAGGGCATGTCGCCGGATACGACCGAGAACCTTCCCGCTGCCGAGAAGGATCGCGCCGCCGGGACCGGCGACGCGCCCTCGGCCGGTCATAGTACGCCGGGCACCGAACTCTCGGTTGCCGAACTGCGGGAGTGGTTGCGGCGCTGGGTCGCCGAGGCCACCGGCCAGTCGGTCGACAAGATCACGGTGGACCGTCCGATGGAGGAGTTCGGACTGGCGTCGCGGGACGCGCTCGCGCTGGGCGGTGAGATCGAGGAACTCACCGGTGTGGTGCTGAACGCGACCGTGGTGTACCAGCACCCGACCATCGCCTCGCTGGCCGATGTCATCGTCAACGGTCCGCCGGAGATCACCGCCGAGGCCACCGACGACCAGTTCTACACCGCTGGATACGCACCGGGGGACGCGCACGACATCGCCATCGTGGGCCTGTCCACCCGGCTGCCCGGGGCGGGCGACACCCCGGAGTCGACCTGGGAATTCCTGATCAACGGCGGGGACGCGATTCGCGATCTGCCCGAGGGCCGCTGGGCGGAGTTCCTGAGCGAACCGCAGGTGGCGCAGGCCGTGGCCGAGGGCAATACCCGCGGCGGTTATCTCGACCAGGACGTCGTCACCGATTTCGATGCCGAGTTCTTCGCCATGTCGCCGATCGAGGTCGAGCGCATCGACCCGCAGCAGCGTTTGGTGATGGAGCTGACCTGGGAGGCGCTCGAGCACGCCCGTATCCCGGCCAGCGATCTGCGCGGGGAGTCGGTCGGTGTCTACATCGGCACCTCGACCAACGATTTCCAGTTGATCGCCGCGATGAGCCTGGGCGAGACCGACCCGAACGTGCCGGCGTCGGCCGAGGCCTACAAGATCATGGGCAGCGCGAGCAGCATCATCGCCAACCGCGTGTCCTACTTCTACGATTTCCGTGGCCCGTCGGTCGCGGTGGACACCGCCTGCTCGTCGACACTGGTGGCGGTGCACCAGGCGGTGCAGGCCCTGCGCGCGGGTGACGCCGACGTCGCCCTGGCGGGCGGGGTGAACATGCTGCTCATCCCCATGACCACGCTCGGGTTCGACAAGAACGGCGCGGTCTCCAAGGACGGCCGGATCAAAGCCTTCTCCGCGGACGCCGACGGCATGGTGCGGTCCGAGGGCGCCGGGCTGGTGGTGCTCAAACGCCTCGCCGACGCCGAACGCGACGGTGACAACATCCTCGCCGTGGTCAAGGGGTCGGCGGTCAACAGCGACGGCCGCTCCAACGGTCTCATCGCCCCCAACCCCGATGCCCAGGCCGATGTGCTGCGCCGCGCCTACCGCGACGCCGGCATCGTCCCGTCCACCGTCGACTACATCGAGGCGCACGGCACCGGCACCCTCATCGGTGATCCGATCGAGGCCGATGCGCTGGGCCGGGTGGTCGGCGCCGGGCGCGCGGCCGACGCCCCGGCACTGCTGGGTTCGGCGAAGACCAATTTCGGGCATCTGGAATCCGGTGCGGGCGCGGCGAGCCTGGCCAAGGTCATCCTGGCGTTCCAGCACGATGTGCTGCCCGCCACTATCAACTACGCGGGCCCGAACCCCTACATCCCGTTCGAGCAGGCCCGGTTGAAGGTGGTCGACGAGCCCACGCCGTTCCCGCGCTACAGCGGTACCGCCACGGTCGGTATCTCCGGCTTCGGTTTCGGCGGAACCAATGCGCACCTGGTGGTCCAGGAGTACGTGCCCACCGCGCCGGTGGAGGTCTCCGAACCCTTCGTACCGGACGCCGACAGCGACTCGCTGGATGTGGCGAGCACCGATGTGGTCGCCGAGGCCGAGGCGGTCGCCGCCGACGCCGCTCCCGAGCCCGAGTGGTCGGCCGACCGTGCCGAGCCGCTGCCGGTGATCCTGGCCGTCTCCGCCTATCTGCCGTCGCGCCGCCGCCGTGCCGCCGCGGACCTGGCCGACTGGCTGGAAACCGAAGCGGGACAGCGGACTCCGCTCGTGGACGTGGCCCGGTCACTGGCCCGGCGCAGTCACTGGCGGTCTCGCGGTGTGGTGCTGGCCAAGGATCACGCCGAGGCGGTGGCCGGACTGCGGGCGGTCGCCGCCGGTAAGCCGGGCCAGGGCGTTTTCACCGCCGATGCCCCGGCCGCGCAGGGACCCATGTGGGTGATGGCCGGGTTCGGCGCCCAGCACCGGAAGATGGGCAAACAGCTCTACCAGGAGAACGCGATCTTCCGGCGCACCGTCGACGAGGTCGACGAACTCGTCCAGGACGAGGCCGGGTACTCGGTGCGCGAGATGATCCTCGACGACGGCCAGGACTACGACGTGGGTACCTCCCAGGTCGGTATCTTCACCATCCAGCTCGGGCTGGCCGCGCTGCTGCGGGCGCACGGCGCGGAACCCGCCGCCGTGGTCGGGCACTCCATGGGTGAGGTGGCCGGCGCCTACATCTCCGGTGGGTTGCCGCTGGAGGACGCGGTACGCGTCATCTGCGCGCGGTCGCGGTTGATGGGCGAGGGCGAGCAGATGCTCTCCGACGCCGATGTGCGCAATATGGCACTGGTCGAGATGAGCGCCGACGAGGTCGCCGCGCTGCTGCCGGAATTTCCCGATGTCGAGGTCGCGGTGTACGCCGCACCGACCAATACGGTGATCGGTGGTCCGGTCGACCAGGTCTCGGCGATCGTGGCCCGGGTGGAGGAAGCCGGTAAGTTCGCCCGCGTCCTGCAGACCAAGGGCGCCGGGCACACCTCGCAGATGGACCCGCTGCTGGGCGAACTGGCCGCCGAACTGGCCGGGATCGAGCCCACGAAGCCGAAGGTCGGCCTGTACTCCACGGTCGACAAGGAGCAGTACTACGCGCCGGGCCACGACCCGGTGCACAACGAGGACTACTGGGTGAAGAACATGCGTCACAGCGTGTACTTCACCAACGCGGTGCGGCTCGCGGTCGATTCCGGGATCACCACCTTCCTGGAGCTCGCCCCGAACTCGGTGGCGCTGATGCAGGTGCTGGGCACCACCTTCGCCGCCGGGCTCCCCGACGCGCAGTTGATTCCGACGCTCAAGCGCAAGGAAGACGAATCGGCCGGTGTCATCGCCGCGCTGGCGCAGCTGTACGTGCACGGCCATCCCGTGGACCTCGGCTCACTGGTGCCCGCCGGACCGTACGCCGATATCCCCCGCACCGCGTTCGTCCGGAAACCGTACTGGCCCAAGGTGAGCGGTTTCTCGGCCGGTGGGAACGCCCGGGTACCGGGTGCGTCGGTCGCACTGCCGGACGGACGGCACGTCTGGGAGGTCCAGGCCGCATCGGTCGGCGATCTGCCCACGCTGGTGCGGTCGGCCGCGACGCAGGTACTCGCGGATGTGAACCCGGGCGCGAGTATCGCGCACGCGCCGCTGCCCGCCACCGGCACGCTCGTCACGACGCTGACCCCGCATCCGGGTGGCGCGTCCATCCAGGTGCACGCCCGCGACGGTGCGCAGTTCCGGCTGCTGTTCGACGCGGTGGTCACCTCCGGCGCCGCCCTGCCGGTGCCCGCCGAACCCGCCCCGGCCGCGCCCGCGCGCACCGAACCCGAGGTCGACGCGGTCATCGACACCGCCGGTTTCGGCGACCGCTGGGATCCGGACAGCGGCCAGACCGTCGAGGAGCGGCTGGCGCTGATCGTCGCCGAATCCATGGGTTACGCGGTCGAGGATCTGCCGATGGAGATCCCGCTCATGGAACTCGGGCTCGATTCCCTGATGGCCATGCGGATCAAGAACCGCGTCGAATACGAATTCGATATCCCGCAGTTGCAGGTCTCCGCCGTGCGGGATGCCAGCCTGCACGAGGTAGGCAAGGTGCTCCGCTACGCGATCGAGCACCGCGACCAGGTCCAGGCGATGGCCGACCAGCAGGCCAGCGGGGAATCGGGCGCGCTGAGCGTGGACGACGACTTCGTGAACGCCGCCAAGGCCGCGATGGAGGCCGGAGCGGACCCGGTCGCCGCGCTGCACCAGGGGACGGGCGCGGCCGCGGACACACCGGCGGTGGGCGAACCGGCACCGGAGCCGGCCGCCGCACCGAAGGCCGAACCGGCCGCGGGCGCCGCCCTGTTAGCGGGCGGGGCCGCGGGGTCGGACGAGGACAACGTTCCGCCACGTGACGCTGCCGAACGCCTCACCTACGCGGCCTGGGCCACCATCACCGGCGAATCGGCCGGGGGAATCTTCAACACCCTGCCGATCCTGGACGAGGACACCGCCGAAAGGCTCGCCGCCCGCCTCACCGAGCGGGTCGGTGCGGAGATCACCGTCGACGATGTACTGGATGCGGAGACCATCGAGCAGCTCGCCGATGTGGTCCGCACCCTGCAGGACAGTGGCGCCGATGTCGACGGCTTCGTCCGCCCCATCCGGGCGCGGGGCGAGAACTCCGACGCGGTACCGGTATTCGTCTTCCATCCGGCCGGCGGGAACACGCTGGTCTACGAGCCCTTGCTGAAGCGGCTGCCCGAGGGGACCCCGATGTACGGGTTCGAGCGGGTCGACGGTGCGATCGAGGAGCGGGCCCGGGAGTACGTGCCCGAACTGCGCAAGCTCCAGGGCGAGGGGCCCTATGTGCTCTACGGCTGGTCGCTGGGCGCAGTGCTGGCGATGGCGGTCGCCCAGATCCTGCGTGCCGAGGGCGCCGATGTGCGCCTGGTCGGCCTGATCGACCTCGCCATCCCCGCCGAGCCGGAGGACAACAGCCCACAGGAGCGGTTGGAGCGCATGCGGCGCTACCAGGTCTTCGCCCGCAAGACCTTCAATATCGCCGGAGAGCTCGACGACGACCAGCTCCGCGAACTGGCCGACTCCTCCGAGGAGGAGCAGTTCAAGATGATCACCGATCTGATCAAGATGACCGGGGCCAAGATCCCGGGCGGCGTGCTCGAACACCAGAAGACCTCGTGGATCGAGAACCGCGCGCTGCAGCGGGTCCAGCCCACGCACTACGAGGGCGATGTGGTGCTCTATCTGGCCGACCGATACCACGACGGCGCCATCGAACTCGAACCCCGCTACGCCGAACGCCGGCCCAACGGCGGCTGGGACGAGTACCTGCCCAACCTGGAGATCGTGCACATCCCCGGCGACCACCTCCAGATCATCGACGAACCGAGGATCGGCCGAATCGGCGCGGACCTGACCGCTAAACTCGACCGGATCACCTCGAGCGCGGCCGGGAAAGGGAGCTAGTGAGCACGACTGCCGAGAAACTCGCCGATCTGCGTAAACGACTGGAACTGGCGCAGGAACCGGCGGGAGAGGCCGCTGTCGCGAAGCGGGCGCGCAAGGGGATCCCCAGCGCCCGCGACCGGATCAAGATGCTGCTGGACCCGGGTTCGTTCATCGAGATCGGCGCTCTGGTCCGGCGCCCGGGTGATCCGGACGCGCTCTACGGTGACGGTGTGGTCACCGGCCACGGCCTGGTCGACGGCCGCCCGGTCGCGGTGTTCTCCCACGATCAGACCGTGTACGGCGGTTCGGTCGGTGAGATGTTCGGCCGCAAGCTGGCGGCGCTGATGGAGTACGCGGCCAAGGTGGGCTGCCCACTGGTCGGTATCAACGACTCCGGCGGTGCCCGGGTGCAGGAGGCGGTGTCCTCGCTGGCCTGGTATGCCGAGCTGGCGACCCGGCAGGAGATGCTGTCGGGGATGGTGCCGACCGTTTCGCTGATCCTCGGCAAATGCGCCGGTGGTGCGGTGTATGCGCCGATAAATACCGATGTTGTGGTCGCCACCGAGGCGGCCTATATGTTCGTCACCGGCCCCAAGGTCATCCGCGAGGTCACCGGTGAGGACGTCAGCCTGGAAGAGCTGGGCGGTGCGCACAGCCAGGCCCAGTACGGCAATATCCACCATGTCGCCAAGGACGAGCAGGCGGCTTTCGAATGGGTCCGGGAGTACCTGTCGTACCTGCCGACCAGCTGCCAGGAGAAGCCGCCGATCGTGAACCCCGGCCTCGAGCCGGAGATCACCGATTCGGACCGGGAACTCAACGCGATCGTGCCGGATTCGGATAATTCCGGATACGACATGCACGAGGTGCTGCTGCGTATCTTCGACGACGGCCACTTCCACGAGTACGGCGCCGAAGCCGGTCGCAACATCATCACCGGATTCGCCCGGGTGGACGGGCGCAGCGTCGGTGTGGTGGCAAATCAGCCGATGGTCTACGCGGGCGCCCTCGACGCCCGGGCCTCGGACAAGGCCTCGCATTTCGTCCGGCTCTGCGACGCCTACGAGATCCCGCTGGTATTCGTGGTCGACACCCCGGGCTTCCTGCCCGGGGTGGAACAGGAGAAGGTCGGCGTGATCAAGCGCGGCGGCCGGTTCCTGTTCGCCTTCGTGGAGGCGACGGTGCCCAAGGTGACCGTGGTGGTCCGCAAGTCATACGGCGGCGGCTACGCGGTGATGGGATCCAAGCAACTGGGCGCCGATATCAACCTGGCCTGGCCCACCGCCCGGATCGCGGTCATGGGGGCGGAGAGCGCGGTGAGCCTCATCGGGGCGGCCCAGATCGCGGCCGCGCCCGAGGAGCAGAAAGCGGCCGTGCGCCAGCAGATGATCGACTTCTACAACGCCACCATGGCGACGCCGTGGGTGGCGGCCGAACGCGGATTCATCGACGCGGTGATCGAACCGGCGCAGACCCGGCTGGAACTACGCCGGGCGCTCCATCTGTTGCGGGACAAGACCGTGATCCGCAACCCGCGCAAGCATCACCTGCTGCCGCTGTAAATGGTTCCGGTTCGGGTTGTTCCGCCGGAACAACCCGAACCGTCGCGTACGGATCGTGGTCAGCCGGTGACGGCCGCGGATTCGATGACCACGTTGTCCACCGGTACATCCTGGTGCATACCCTGCGACGAGGTGGAGACGCCGGCAATCTTGTCGACCACGTCGGCGCCCTCGGTGACCTCGCCGAAAACGGCATAGCCCCAGCCCTGGCCCGCGGGCTGGGTGTGGTTGAGGAAGTCGTTGTCGGCGACATTGATGAAGAACTGCGCGGTCGCCGAGTGCGGATCATTGGTACGCGCCATGGCGACCGTGTACTTGTTGTTCTTCAGGCCGTTGGCCGCCTCGTTCTGGATAGGCGCCTGCGTCGGCTTCTGCTGCATCTGGCCGTCGAAACCACCGCCCTGGATCATGAAACCCGGGATAACGCGATGGAAGATCGTGCCGTCGTAATGTCCCGACTTGACGTATTCGACGAAATTGCGGACGGTGTCCGGCGCCTTCGCCTCGTCGAGCTGGAGGCCGATGGTTCCGTAGTTCGTCTCGAGATTCACCTTGGTCATGCCCCTACCTTTCCATTACCGCCGCTGGACCCCGCGCTCAAGGGGGTGCTTCCGGGCCGATTGTGCCAGCCGCCGGTCTTTACCCCATTCGAGTGCTTTATATGCGCCGGATCCCGGGTGTGTTTTCCTCCCGATCGGGTACGCGCCGGGGCACCATCGGGCCGCGATCGCCGCGCCCAAGTAGCATGCCAGCGTGCCAGAAGTCGCCACCGCAGTACTGACGAAGACGCCACCGGAGCCGGAGCCGGAGGTCGCGTCGAAGGATTTCCGGGTCGCGCGCCTCGTCGCGATCATCACCGGTGTGCTGGGGGCGCTGTTCGCGATCGCCACGCCTTTCCTGCCTGTCACGCAGACCACGGCGACGTTGAGCTGGCCGCAGCAGGACAGTCTGGCCAATGTGCAGGCGCCGCTCATGTCGCAGGTGCCGATCGACCTCACCGCGACGATTCCGTGCGCGGCGGTGAACCAGCTGCCCCCGCAAGGCGGCATGCTGCTGGCCACCGCGCCCCCGCAGGGTGACCGCGCGGCACTCGAGGCGCTGTTCGTCCGCGTTTCGGAAACCTCGGTGGATGTGGTGGACCGCAACGCCGTCGTGGCGAGTGCCGACCGGGCGGAGATGGCGAACTGCTCGGCCATCACCATCCGTTCCGATATCGAGGCCACCAGCGCGGCCTTCGTAGGGCTCACCACCGAGGCCGGCGAGCCCAACGCGGGCCGGCTGGTCGGTGATCTGCGTCCGCAGATGGTCGGTGTGTTCACCGATATGACCGGTGGTATCCCGGCCGGGCTGAGCCTGGAGTCCACGATCGACACCCGGTTCAGCTCCAGCCCCACCTGGATCAAACTCGCCGCGATCGTGGCCGCGGTGCTGTGCACGGTGCTGTCGCTGGTGGCGCTGGCGCGACTGGACACCAGTGACGGGCGCGGCCACCGGCGTTTCCTGCCGGCGCACTGGCTGAAGCCCACCCTCGCCGACGGCGGGGTCGTCGGCACGCTGCTGATCTGGCACTTCCTGGGCGCCAACACCTCCGACGACGGCTACATCCTGAGCATGGTCCGGGTGGCGCCGGACGCGGGCTATATGGCCAACTACTTCCGCTGGTACGGCGTACCCGAGGCGCCGTTCGGCTGGTACTACTACGTGATCCAGCTGTTCGCCGAGGTCTCCACGGCCAGCCCGTGGGTGCGCCTGCCCGCGCTGGCGTGCGGGATCCTGTGCTGGATGGTGATCAGCCGCGAGGTGGTGCCGCGGCTGGGCAACGGCCTGCGCGGCGCGCGGGGACGCGCCTGGTTCGGCAGTGTCCCGCTGTGGACCGGTGGCCTGGTCTTCCTGGCGTTCTGGCTGCCCTACGACAACGGCCTGCGGTCGGAGCCCATCGTCGCTCTGGGCGCCCTTCTCACCTGGGTTTCCATCGAGCGTGCCATCGCGACCTCGCGGTTGTTGCCGGCCGCGGTGGCGGTGGTGGTCGCGGCGTTCACGCTCGCCGCCGCGCCGACCGGCCTGATGTGCGTGGCCGCGCTGCTGGCCGGTATCCGGCCCATCACCCGCGTCATCGTGCGCCGGCACCGGGAGCACGGCACGGTCGCGCTGCTGGCGCCGCTGGCCGCGGCCGGGTTCCTGGTACTCACCGTGGTCTACGGCGACCAGACCTTCGCCGGTATCCAGGAGGCGAACCGGGTCCGTCAGCTGGCCGGGCCGAACCTGGCCTGGTACGAGGACTACCTGCGGTACTACTACCTCTTCGTCGAGACCGTCGACGGGTCGCTGTCGCGCCGCTTCGCCTTCCTCGTCATGCTGCTGTGCCTGTTCACCACCATGCTGGTGCTGCTGCGCCGGCGCCGGGTGCCGGGTATCGCCGCTGCCCCGACCTGGCGGTTGATGGGGGTGGTGTTCGGCACGATCTTCTTCATGATGTTCAACCCGACCAAGTGGACCCACCACTTCGGTGCCTACGCCGGTATCGCGGGTTCGCTGGCCGCGGTGACCGCCGTCGCGGTATCGGCCTCGGCGCTGCGGGCGCGCAAGAACCGGGCGATCTTCCTGGCCGGGTTGCTGTTCACGCTGGCCCTGGCGTTCTCCGGTATCAACGGCTACTGGTACGTGTCCAGTTACGGGGTGCCCTGGTTCGACAAGCGGGTGGTGCTGGCCGGTCTCTCCTCCAACACCCTGATGCTGGTGCTGTTCGCGGGGGCGCTGCTGCTCGTCGGCTGGCACGCCCTGCGTGAGGGTTACGCCAAACCGCCGAACTCGACCCGCACCGCCCGGGGCCGCCGGGTCCGCAAGTTCGCGGCGATCCCGCTCACGCTGGTGGCTGCGGCCATGGTGCTGTTCGAGGTGCTCTCGCTGGCCAAGGGCGCCTACTCGCAGTACCCGGGGTATTCGCTGGCCCGCGGCAATATCGACGCGCTGACCGGGCAGAGCTGCGGGCTGGCCAACGATGTCCTGGTCGAATCGAACGCGAACGCCGGGCGGCTGAACCCGATCATCGATCCCGCGCATCCGCCCACGAACCCGAACGACCCGCTGGCCGGTGTCGATCCGGTCGGTTTCGACCCCAACGGCGTGCCCGACGATCTGTCCGCCGACGCGGTCGAGGTGAAACCGGGTACCGGTAACACCTCCAATCAATCGGTGGGCGCCGCGTTCGCCGAGGGCCAGAACGCCGGCACCGGCGGCGGCCAGGGCGCGCAGGGTGTGAACGGCAGTACCGTGGCCCTGCCCTTCGGTCTGGATCCGGCCACCACCCCGATCCTGGGCAGCTACCAGGAGGGTGTGCAGCAGCCCGCGTTCGTCTCGTCGAGCTGGTACGAGCTGCCGGAGCGTTCGCCCGACCACCCGCTGGTGGTGATCACCGCGGCCGGGCGCATCCTGTCCTACGACGACACCGGCGCCATGCAGTACGGCCAGTCGCTGACCGTCGACTACGGCAAACGGCAGCCGGACGGTTCGGTCACCCAGCTCGGCACCTACCTGCCCCGCGATATCGGCCCCTTCCCGTCCTGGCGCAACCTGCGGGTGCCGCTGGACGAGATCGCTCCCGAGGCCGACGCGGTCCGGGTCGTCGCCAACGATCCGATCCTGATCGGCGACCAGTGGCTGGCGTTCACCCCGCCGCGGGTGCCGAAACTGGAATCCGCCAACGACTACCTCGGCTCGCAGCAGCCGATCCTGCTCGACTGGGCGGTCGGCCTGCAGTTCCCGTGCCAGCGCCCGTTCCGGCATGTGAACGGGGTCGCCGAGGTACCGAAGTTCCGCATCCTGCCGGACCGCCCGCTCGCGGTGAGCTCCACCAACACCTGGCAGGCCCAGGAGTTCGGTGGGCCGCTCGGGTTCTCCCAGATGCTGGCGAAGTCGACCACCATCCCGACCTACCTGAAGAACGACTGGGGCCGGGACTGGGGCACGCTGGAACGCTACGACCAGTACTACGACGCGGTACCGGCGCAGCTGGCGACGGGTACCGAGACCCGCAACGGGTTGTGGGACCCGGGCAAGCTGCGGGTTTTCTGATCTGAATCACCACGGCGACCGGCATCGGAATGCACAATTCCGGTGTCGGTCGCCGTGTTTCCGGTCAGGAGGTTGTGATGGTGTTCGTCGAGATCGATGAAGGGGATTTGGAATCGGCGAGGACGCTCGGTGGGCATTCGACCGCAACCGAGGCGGTCGCCGAAGCTTTGCGTCAGTACAACCAGCGCCTGGCTCGGGATGAGCAACGACTGAACCGCGCCACCGCGCTCAGGTACTACTTCGAATTGGCAAAGGACTGGGATATCGAGGGAGCCGAGGCCGCACACGCCGCGGCGAAGCGCGCCTACAAGCGATGATCGGTGGCTACGGCGTCTTTCGAGCGCCGGAAGGCGGCCGCGCAGCCGTTGTCAGCCGACGGCTGGATCGTCCGATCCGTGTGAACGGTCGTCTCCGGAGCCCCTGCACTAGACGAGTAAGTCCGAAGTCCCGTCGATGCCCGGACATGGGCGGAGGGCGTCTATGACCAGTGTGTGACCAATGATCTCGACGCCCTCCTGAC